>DAIDHU010000413.1 GCA_027451915.1 Thiomonas sp.
ATCGGGCAGCGGGTCGGGGGGGATGATGCGGTGGCTTTCCCGACGCAGGTCGACCTCGCCGGGCCTGCGCACGACGATGCGGGCGTACAGCTGCAGCATGGCATGCTGCTGGGCCACGCTCCAGAAGTCGTCGCAGCTGCAGCGGATCTCCACCGGGGGACCGGGGTCGCGCAGGGTGCGCAGCGGGAAGTGCAGGTGATCGGGCATGGCGGGCCGGGCGTTGCCGCCAGACTAGGCCCGTCGTGCATCTCCGTGCTGGCGTGGGGATGCAAGCCCTGAATAGCCCGATCCGCCGTGGGGATCGGCGCAGGCGGGCGGGATGCCCGCCGGGGAGCTCAGGGCAGCTGCAGGCCCTTGAGGTAGGCGGCCAGCGCCTCGCCGGTTTCGGGGTGGGCCAGGCCGAGTTGCACGGTGGCCTCGAGGTATCCCTGCTTGCTGCCGCAGTCGTAGCGGCGGCCGCTGTAGCGGTAGGCGTAGACGGCTTCCTCGGCCAGCAGCGCGGCGATGCCGTCGGTAAGCTGGATTTCCGAGCCGGCGCCGGGAGCGACGTTGCGCAGGTGGTGGAACACCCGCGGGCTGAGCACGTAGCGCCCCACCACGCCCTGGGTGCTCGGCGCGGTCTCGGGAGAGGGCTTCTCGACGATGGCGTCCAGCGAGGTCAGGCCGGGCAGGATCTCCTGGCCGCGCACGATGCCGTAGCGCCGCGTGTGCTCGCGCGGCACTTCCTCGGTGGCGATCACGCTGCGGCCGTGGCGGGCGTGGATGTCCACCATCTGCGCCATCACCGGGGGCTGGCCCACCAGCAGGTCGTCGGCCAGCAGCACGGCGAAGGGCTCGTCGCCCACCAGGCGCTCGGCGCAAAGCACCGCGGCGCCCAGGCCGTTGGCCACGGGCTGGCGCACGAACACGCATTGCACGTCGGCCGGCTTGACGCTGCGCACCAGGTCGAGCAGGGCGTGCTTGTTGGCCGCCGCCAGCTCGTTCTCCAGCTCGTAGGCGGTGTCGAAATGGTCCTCGATGGCGCGCTTGTGGCGCCCGGTGACGAAGATCATTTCCGTGATTCCGGCCGCGTAGGCTTCCTCCACCGCGTACTGGATCAGGGGCTTGTCCACCACCGGCATCATCTCCTTGGGGGTGGCCTTGGTGGCGGGCAGGAAACGGGTTCCGAGACCGGCGACGGGAAACACGGCTTTGGTGATGGCTTGGGGCATGGGGACTGAGCCTGGAGTTTGGGGTTTCAGGATCCGCCGAGGCGGGCGAGTTGCTCGAGCACCTTGTCCCGCGTGGCGCCGAACTCGGCCACGCGACGCTGCTCCTGTTCCACCACGGCGGCGGGCGCGCGCTCGACGAAGGAGGCATTGCCGAGCTTGGCCCGCGCCTTGGCGATCTCGGCCTCGAGGCGCTGGGCCTCGCGTTGCAGGCGCTCGCGCTCGGCGGCGCGGTCGACTTCGATGAACAGCGCCAGGCTGGCCTCGCCGACCACCGCGGTGGGCGCGGCCTGCACGGCCGCAGCCCACTCCTCGCGGGTGGCGAACACGCGCAGCTCGGAAACCCGCGCCAGGGCCTGCAGCGCCGGCGCGTGGCGCAGCAGCAGCGCCGTGTCCCCGCAGGCCAGCAGGGGCAGGCGCTGGGCGGGCGATACGCCGAGTTCGCCGCGCAGGTTGCGGCAGGCGTCGACGAACTGCTTGAAGCCGGCGATCTCGGCCTCGGAGTCCGGGTCGAGCTTGGAGAGCTGGGCCTCGGGGTAGGGCGCCAGGCTGAGCGTGGCGCCGCCGCGCCCGGCCAGCGGCGCGACCTTGTGCCACAGCTCCTCGGTGATGAAGGGGAGGATGGGGTGGGCCAGGCGCAGCACGGTCTCGAGCACGCGCAGCAGGGTGCGCCGCGCGCCGCGCTGCTGCGCCGGGCCTGCCTGCGCGATCTGCACCTTGGCGATCTCCAGGTACCAGTCGCAGTACTCGCTCCACACGAACTGGTAGATGGCCTGCGCGGCGAAGTCGAGCCGGTAGTCGGACAGGCCTTGCGCGACTTCCTGCTCGGTGCGCTGCAGCAGCGAGACGATCCAGCGGTCGGCTGCGCTGAAGTCGAGGTAGCCCTCGGGGCCGCAGTCCTTCGAGCAATCGCCCATGCCGCGTTCGTGCTCGTCGAGGCCTTCGACCTGCATCAGCACGAAGCGCGTGGCGTTCCAAAGCTTGTTGCAGAAGTTGCGGTAGCCCTCGCAGCGCTTGGAGTCGAAGTTGATGTTGCGCCCCAGCGTGGCCAGCGAGGCGAAGGTCAGGCGCAGCGCATCGGCGCCGAAGGCCGGGATGCCCTCGGGGAACTCCTTCTCGGTGGCCTTGCGCACCTGCGGCGCCAGCTCAGGCCGGCGCAGCCCGGAGGTGCGCTTTTCCAGCAGGGGCTGCAGGGCCACGCCGTCGATCAGGTCCACCGGGTCGAGCACATTGCCCTCGGATTTGCTCATCTTCTTGCCGTGGGCGTCGAGCACCAGGCCGTGTATGTACACGTCGCGGAACGGCACCCTGCCGGTGAAATGGGTGGTCATCATGATCATGCGGGCCACCCAGAAAAAGATGATGTCGTAGCCGGTGACCAGCACCGACGACGGCAGGAACAGCTCCAGCTCGCGCGTGGCGTCGGGCCAACCCAGGGTGGAGAAGGGCACCAGCGCGGAGGAGTACCAGGTGTCGAGCACGTCCTCGTCCCGGCGCAGGGGCCCGTGGTAACCGGCGGCCCGGGCCTTGGCCTGGGCCTCGGCCTCGTCGCGGGCGACGAACAGCTCGCCGCCTTCGCCCCACCATGCGGGGATCTGGTGCCCCCACCAGAGCTGGCGGGAGATGCACCAGTCCTGGATGTTGCGCATCCACTGCTCGTAGGTGTTGACCCAGTTCTCGGGAACGAAGCGCACCTGGCCGCTGCGCACGGCCTCCAGCGCCTTGTCGGCCAGGCTGCGGCCGTCGGGGCCGGCCTTGGTGGTGGCCACGAACCACTGGTCGGTGAGCATGGGCTCGACCACCTGGCCGGTGCGGGTGCAGCGCGGGATCATGGATTGGTGCTTTTTCACGTCCACCAGCGCGCCGTCGGCCTGCAGTTGCGCGACCACGCGCTTGCGCGCCTCGAAGCGGTCCAGGCCGCGCCAGGGCTCGGGCACCTGGTCGTTCATGCGCGCGTCCAGGCCCATGACCGAGATCATCGGCAGCGCGTGGCGCTGGCCCACCTGATAGTCGTTGAAGTCGTGCGCGGGGGTGACCTTCACCACCCCGGTGCCGAATTCGCGGTCCACCGCGGCGTCGGCGATCACCGGGATGAGCCGGCCGCTCAGCGGCAGGCGCACGCGCCGGCCGACCAGCGCGGCGTAGCGCGGGTCCTCGGGGTGCACCATGACCGCGGTGTCGCCGAACAGGGTCTCGGGGCGGGTGGTGGCCACCACCACCGAGCCGCTGCCGTCCTCCAGCTCGTAGCGCAGGTGCCACAGCGAGCCGTCCTCGGGCGCGCTCTCCACCTCGAGGTCGCTGACGGCGCTTCGCAGCACCGGGTCCCAGTTGACCAGGCGCTTGCCTCGGTAGATCAGGCCCTGTTCGTACAGGCGCACGAAGGTGTCCATGACCACGCGCGAGAGCTTGTCGTCCATGGTGAAGTATTCGTACTTCCACGACAGCGAGTCGCCCATGCGGCGCATCTGGCGCGCGATGGTGCTGCCGGAATGGCGCTTCCATTCCCAGATGCGGTCGACGAAGGCCTGGCGGCCCATGTCGTGGCGGCTCAGGCCGGCCGCCTGCAGCTGGCGCTCGACCACGATCTGCGTGGCAATGCCCGCGTGGTCGGTGCCGGGCACCCACAGGCTGTTGTGGCCGCGCATGCGGTGCCAGCGCGTGAGCGTGTCCATCACCGTGTGGTTGAAGGCATGGCCCATGTGCAGCGTGCCCGTGACGTTGGGCGGGGGAAGCTGGATGGAGAACGACGCGCGGCTTGCGTCCAGCGTGGGATCGAAGCAGCCGAGCTGTTCCCAGCGTGCGCTCCAGCGGGCTTCGATGTCGGCGGGCTCGAAAGACTTGGCGAGGTCGGTCATGGGCGGGACGGGTGACGGCGGGCTCGCGCCGCCGCGGGCGGGCGCGGGCGGGCCAAAAGCTCAGGATTGTAGGCGGGCGGCCTCTGCCGCGGGCGCGGCGCCTCCTACAATGCGGGCATGTCCGACCTGCTCGCACGGCTCAACCCCGAACAGCTCGCCGCGGTCACGCTTCCCGCCGACAGCGCCTTGGTGCTGGCCGGTGCCGGAAGCGGCAAGACGCGTGTGCTGACCACCCGCATCGCCTGGCTGATCTCCACCGGCCAGGCCTCGCCCGCCTCGGTGCTGGCGGTCACCTTCACCAACAAGGCCGCCAAGGAAATGCTGGCGCGCCTGTCGGCCATGCTGCCCATTGCGCTGCGCGGCATGTGCATCGGCACCTTTCACGGGCTGTGCAACCGATTCCTGCGCGCCCACTGGCGCAGCGCGGGCTTGCCGCAGAGTTTCCAGATCCTGGACACGCAGGATCAGCTGTCCTCGCTCAAGCGCCTGCTCAAGGCGATGAACGTGGATGACCAGCGCGCCCCGCCGAAACAGGTGCAGTGGTTCATCAACGGCTGCAAGGAGCGCGGCATGCGCGCGCGCGACTGCGATTCCCACGATGCGCACAGCCGGCTGTTCGCGGAGATCTACGCGGCCTACGAGGCGCAGTGCGAACGCGAGGGCGTGGTGGATTTCGCGGAACTGCTGTTGCGCAGCTACGAGGTGCTGCGCGATCACCCCGAGGTGCGGGCGCACTATCGCCAGCGTTTTCAACACATCCTGGTCGACGAGTTCCAGGACACCAACCGCCTGCAGTACCAGTGGCTCAAGCTGCTCTCCGGCCCCGGCGAGTCGCAGCCCGCGGCGGTGCTGGCGGTGGGGGACGACGACCAGAGCATCTACGCCTTCCGCGGCGCCCATGTGGGCAACATGGACGACTTCCAGCGCGATTTCCACGTGCGCCACCTGATCAAGCTGGAGCGCAATTACCGCTCCCACGGCTACATCCTGGAGGCGGCCAACGAGTTGATCGCCCACAACACCCGCCGCCTGGGCAAGGTGCTGCGCACCGAGGCGGGCGCGGGTGAACCGGTGCGTGTGATCGAGCATCCCACCGACCAGCAGGAAGCCCTGTGGCTGGTCGAGGAGATCCGCCTGCTGCTGCGCGAGGGTTTCGCGCGCGAGCAGATCGCGCTGCTGTACCGTTCCAATGCGCAGTCGCGGGTGATCGAGGGGGCCTTGTTCAATGCCGGGATCCCCTACCGCGTGTATGGCGGCTTGCGCTTTTTCGAGCGCGCGGAAATCAAGCACGCGCTGGCTTACCTGCGCCTGCTGCACAGCCTGCACGACGATACCTCGCTGCTGCGCGTGGCCAATTTCCCGCCGCGCGGCATCGGCGCGCGCACGCTGGAGCAGCTGGCGGACGCGGCCGCGGCTCGCGGCGTGCCGCTGGCCGAGGCCATGGGCCAGGTGGCCGGGCGCGCGGGTGCCAGCCTGCAGGCCTTCGCCGCGTTGATCGAGCGCATGCGCGTCGAATGCGAGCAGGCCAGCCTGCCGGAGACGGTGCGCCAGGTGCTGGAGCACAGCGGCCTGCTGGATCACTATCGCGCCGAGCGCGACGGCCAGGATCGGGTGGAGAACCTGGAGGAGCTGGTCAACGCGGCCGCGGCCTTCGTCACCCAGGAGGGCTTCGGGCTGGACGCTCGCGCGCTGCTGGAGCAGCCGCTGGGCACGCAGGCGCTGGCCGAGCAGGGCATCGACCCGGCCACCGGGGAGACCCTGTCGCCGCTGGCGGCCTTCCTGTCGCATGCCTCGCTGGAGGCGGGGGACAATCAGGCCCAGGCGGGCCAGGACGCGGTGCAGATGATGACCGTGCACGCGGCCAAGGGCCTGGAGTTCGACGCCGTGTTCATCACCGGCCTGGAAGAGGGGCTGTTCCCGCACGAGAACGCCCTCAACGAGGCCGACGGCGTCGAGGAGGAGCGGCGCCTGATGTACGTGGCCATCACGCGGGCGCGCAAGCGCCTGTACCTCAGCCACGCGCAGACCCGCATCCTGCACGGGCAGACGCGCTACAAGCTGCGCAGCCGGTTCCTGGACGAATTGCCGCAGGAATCCATCAAATGGCTGAGCGCACGCCAGGGCGGTTTCGGCGCCTCGGGCATGCTGGGCCAGGCGGTGCGCGGCGGCCTGCAGAACTGGAGCTCGGGCGGCGCCTATTCGGCTGCTGCGCCGACCCCGTCCGCCCCGCCCACGGCCACGGCCGCCGAGCCCGGCGCGCTG
>DAIDHU010000414.1 GCA_027451915.1 Thiomonas sp.
TGGCGCTGGGCTTCAATCGCATGGCCGCGCAATTGCAGGCCGTGCACGGTGAGCTGGAAGCCCGCGTACGCCAGAAGACGGCCGCGCTGGAAACGGAGCGCCAGCGCCTGCTCGCGCTGTACGAGGTCAGCGCGCTGGTGGCGCGAGCGCCGAACCTGGAAGATCTGGCGCATGGCTTCACGCGGGTCGTGCGGCGCATCGCGGGCGCCGATGCCGCGGTGCTGCGCTGGACCGACGAGACCGCGCAGCGCTATCTGCTGCTGGCCGCCGAGGGCATGCCGGGGAGCATCGTCGAGGACGAGCGTTGCCTGAGCGCCGGGGCCTGCCATTGCGGCAACAGCCGTCCGAACGACGGGGTGCAGGTGGTGCATTTCCGGCGCGCCGGCGATGCGCCGCTGTTCGACGCCCATACCGACGACGCCTGCGTGCGCGCCGGCTTCACCACCCTGCTCAGCGTGCCGGTGGCGGCCCAGGAGCGCGCGCTGGGCGAGATCGACCTGTTCTACCGCGACGACGCCCAGCCCGATGCGGAGCAGCACGCGCTGCTGGACGCGCTGGCGGATCACCTGGCGGCGGCCATGGAAAGCCTGCGCGGCGCCGCGCTGGAGCGCGAGGCCGCGGTGGCGCGCGAGCGCACCCTGCTGGCGCGCGAGCTGCACGACTCCATCGCGCAGGCGCTGGCCTTCATGAAAATCCAGCTCCAGTTGCTGCGCGGCGCGCTGCGCGCCGGCGACGCCACGCGCATCGAGGCCGCGGTGGGCGAGCTGGACGCGGGCATCCGCGAGAGCCTGGCCGACGTGCGCGAGCTGCTGCTGCATTTCCGTACCCGTACGCAGGAGCAGGATATCGAGCCGGCGCTCCGCAGCACCTTGCAGAAGTTCGAGCTGCAAAGCGGACTGAGCGCCAGCCTGCGCTTCAACGGCAGGGGCCAGCCGCTGGACGCCGACGTGCAGGTGCAGGTGCTGCACGTGGTGCAGGAAGCCTTGTCCAATGTGCGCAAGCACGCGCAGGCCCGGCATGTGCAGGTGAGCGTGCAAAGCCTGCCCAGCTGGGTGTTCACCATCAGCGACGACGGCCGCGGCCTCGAGCCGGAGCTGGTGCGCAGCCAGGAGCAGTCCCACGTGGGCCTGCAGATCATGCGCGAGCGGGCCGCCGCGATCGGCGCCACGCTGGAGCTGCGCTCCGCGCCGGGCGCTGGCACGACGGTGTCGCTGCGCCTGCCGGAAATGGAAACGCTGGCCGCCGGGGCCGGCGGCCAGCTGTCGGAGACCTGAAAGCATGGATGCAAGCGTTCGCGTGCTGTTGGTGGACGACCACGCGCTGTTCCGGCGCGGGATGATCGCGCTGCTGGGCCTGGAGCCTGGCATCGAGGTCGTGGGCGAGGCGGGGGACGCCGGAGAGGCCCTGCGCCTGGCCTTGCGCACCCAGCCCGACGTCGTACTGCTGGACAACCACCTGCCGGGAGTCCGAGGGGTGGACGCCATCGCCGGGCTGCGCGAGGCGGCCCCCGGCGCGCAGGTGCTGATGCTCACGGTCAGCGAGGATTCGGCCGACCTGGCCGCCGCGCTGCGCAGCGGCGCCGGCGGCTACCTGCTCAAGACCTGCGACACCGATGAGCTGGTGGCGGCCATCCGCCGCGCGCGCCAGGGGCGCGTGATCATCGGCTCCCAGATGGGGGCGATGCTGGCGCGGGCCATGTCCGAGCCCCAGGCAACCGCGTCCGACGACGCCGAACTGGCCCAGCTCACCCCCCGCGAGCGCGAGATCGCCGCGGCCATCGCGCGCGGCGCCAGCAACAAGCTGATCGGGCGCGAACTGGGCATCGCCGAGACCACCGTGAAGGTGCATGTGCAGAGCATCCTGCGACAGCTCGACCTCGCCTCGCGGGTGCAGATCGCCGGCTGGGCCCTGCGCCACAAGCTCGATGCCCTGACGAAGTAGTTCCTTGGAAGGAGGGCCGGCGCGCGACGCCCCGTCCTTCCGGGCGATGCACGCGGCGGCCGGCGGCGCCTAAGGTTCGCTCCATGCCAACATCGCGTGGAGAATGGGTATGCAACCCGGCAACCAGGGCGCCTCGGGCGTGCGCGGCAGCGCGCAACGCTCCCTGATCGGCGCCACCATCGGATTTTTCATCGGCTTCGGCGCGGTCTCGCTGTTCGGGCCGACCGCCCACAGTTTCATCGAAGTCATGCGCCTGAGCCCCGAGCAGGTGGGGCTGCTGGTGGCCGTGCCCATGCTCACGGGTTCGCTGCTGCGCATTCCCTTCGGCGCCTGGGTGGATCTCAACGGCGGCAAACGCCCCTTCCTGCTCCTGCTGCTGGCCTCGGTGGTGGGCATCGCCGGGCTGTACTGGATGCTGCTGAGCCTGTATCCCTCCCACCTGACGCAGGCCTACTACCCCTGGCTTTTGCTGTTCGGCGCGCTCGGCGGCTGCGGCATCGCCACCTTCTCGGTGGGCATCGGCCAGGTGTCCTACTGGTTTCCCCGCGAGCAGCAGGGCAAGGCGCTGGCCTTCTATGCCGGCTTCGGCAACACCTCGCCGGGGCTGGTGGCCATCATCCTGCCGCTGATCATCGCCGCCGGCGGTCTGTGGGTGGGCTACTTCGTCTCCCTGATCATCGTCGTGGCCGGAATCGGGCTGTACATCGCGCTGGGCTACGACGCGCCGTATTTCCAGTTGCGCCGCGGCGGCACCCCGGCGCCCCAGGCGCAGGCGCTGGCGCGCCAGCAGGGGCAGGAGCTGTACCCGGCGCCCAGCATCGCGCGCACGCTCATGGATTCGGCGGCGAGCTGGAGGACCTGGCCCCTGGTGGCGCTGTATTTCACTTCCTTCGGCGGCTTTCTTGCGCTCACGGCCTGGCTGCCCACCTTCTGGGGCAGCTACTACGGCGCGCCCCACTGGGTGGCCCTCGGGCTGACTGCGGGCTTCTCGCTGGTGTCCTCGCTGATTCGCGTGCCGGGTGGCGGCTGGTCGGACCGACTGGGCGGCGAGAAGGTGGCCTTCGGGGCCTTTTGCGTGCTGCTGGCCGGCGCGGTGACCATGAGCCTGTCGGGCATCTTCGGCGTTTCGGTGGCCGGGGAACTGCTGGTGGCGCTGGGCATGGGCGTGGCCAACGCGGCGGTGTTCAAGCTGGTGCCGCAGTACGTGCCCGACGCCGTGGGCGGCACCGCCGGCTGGGTCGGTGGGCTGGGCGCGCTGGGCGGCTTCGTCGTGCCGCCCATGCTCGGGCGCATCGCCCAGGACATGGGCAGCGTGGGCTATGCCCGCGGCTATGGGATCTACGTCGGGCTGGCGCTGGCCAGCCTCTTGTTCACCGGGCTGCTGTACGCGACGCGCCACGGCGTGCGCCACGCACCCTCCGCCATGACCGGCACGGCGCGCTGAGCCGGCGCGCAACCGCGAGAAACCACGATGAGCCATTTCCTGGACCGGCTGACCCATTTCGCGCGCCGGCGCGAGCCCTTCGCCGGAGGTCACGGCGAACGCAGCACCGAGGACCGCAGCTGGGAGGAAGCCTACCGCGGGCGCTGGCAGCACGACAAGATCGTGCGCTCCACCCACGGCGTGAACTGCACCGGTTCGTGCTCCTGGAAGATCTACGTCAAGGGCGGCATCGTCACCTGGGAGACCCAGCAGACCGATTACCCGCGCACCCGCGCCGACATGCCCAACCACGAGCCGCGGGGCTGCCCCCGCGGCGCCTCGGCGAGCTGGTACCTGTACTCGGCCAACCGGGTGAAGTACCCGATGGTGCGCGGGCGCCTGATGAAAATGTGGCGCGAGGCGCGTCGCAGCCTCGACCCGGTCGAGGCCTGGGCCAGCATCGTGAGCGATCCGGCCAGGCGACGCGAGTACCACCGGCTGCGCGGCATGGGAGGTTTCGTGCGCGCCACCTGGGACGAGGTCAACGAGCTGGTGGCGGCCGCCAACGTCTACACCATCAAGACCTGGGGTCCGGACCGCATCTACGGCTTCTCCCCCATCCCGGCCATGTCCATGGTCTCCTACGCCGGCGGCTCGCGCTACCTGGAGCTGATCGGTGCCGTGCCGGGAAGCTTCTACGACTGGTATTGCGACCTGCCGCCTTCGTCGCCCCAGGTCTGGGGGGAGCAGACCGACGTGGCCGAATCGGCCGAATGGTTCAACGCCACCTACCTGATGGCCTGGGGTTCGAACGTTCCCCAGACCCGAACCCCCGACGCCCACTTCTACACCGAGGCGCGCTACCGCGGCGCGAAGACGGTGGCCGTCACTCCGGACTACTCCGAGGTCGCCAAGCTCAGCGATGAATGGCTGCACCCCAAGCAGGGCACCGACTCGGCCCTGGCCATGGCGCTGGGTCACGTGATCCTG
>DAIDHU010000415.1 GCA_027451915.1 Thiomonas sp.
AACGAAGGTCTGGGGCGGGCGCTTCGGGTTCTCCGGCGCGGCTCAGGCCGATGCCTCGGACTCGGGCAGCCCCATGCGGGCGCGCCACCACTGGTGGAAGTGGCGCATGCCGTCCTCCATCGGCGACTGGTAGGGGCCGGACTCGTCGTCCCCGCGTTGCAGCAGGGCCAGGCGCCCGGCGTCCATGCGCAGCGCGATTTCGTCGTCCTCCACGCAGGTCTCCATGTAGGCGGCGCGCTCGGCCTCGATGAACTCGCGCTCGAAGGCGGCGATTTCCTCGGGGTAGTAGAACTCCACCACGTTGAGGGTGCGCTGCGGGCCCTGCGGGTACAGGGCGGAGACCACCAGCACGTGGGGGTACCACTCGACCATCAGGTTCGGGTACAGCGTGAGCCAGATCGCGCCCTGCTCGGGCGGGACGCCCTGGCGGAACTTCAGCAGCTCGTCGTGCCAGCGTGCGTACACCTTGCTGCCGGCGCGCTTGAGGGCGTTGTTCACGCCGACGGTCTGCACGCTGTAGTGGGTGCCGAACTGCCAGCGCAGGTCGTCGCAGCTGACGAATTGGCCCAGCCCCGGGTGGAAGGGCGCGACGTGGTAGTCCTCGAGGTAGACCTCGATGAAGGTCTTCCAGTTGTACTCGCACACATGGTGCTCGACATGGTCGAGCACGTAGCCGCTGAAATCGAGCTGGGGCGCGCTGACCATGCCGGCCAGGGCCTGGCGCACGTCGAAGCCGTTGCGTTCGAACAGCAGGCCGTTCCAGGACTGCGGCGCCTCGAAACGCCGCAGGTGCAGGCAGGGGTCGTGGTCGAAGTGCGGGGCGCCGATCAGGCGGCCCTGCAGGTCGTAGGTCCAGCGGTGCAGGGGGCAGACGATGTTGCGGCCGGTTTTCCCGCGGCCCCGCAGCATGACGGCCTGGCGGTGGCGGCACACGTTGGACACCAGTTCCACCCCGGAGGCCGACCGCACCAGGGCCCGGCCCTCGCCTTCCTGGGGCAGCGCGTAGTAGTCGCCCACCTCGGGCATGGAGAGTTCGTGCCCGAGATAGCGGGGGCCGGCATCGAAGATGAGCTGCTTCTCCTGGGCATACAGCTCGGGGTCGAAGTAAGACGCCACGCGAAGTTGGGTCTTGCTCGGGGCCAGATGTACGCTGGGCAGGCTCAAATCCGACATGATGGGCTTGAAATCTCCTGGAAAATCAAACGGCTAAAGGAGGGGCGATTGTAGACCGACCCGCCGACGCGCGGGCGCGGGCCGACCACGAATACGGCATGGAGATAAAATGGAAGCTTTCCCCAGCTGCCGCCGGCCTTGGCGCGAGGCGCCCGCGGGAACGCAGCGACCCGCCGAAATTTCCTCGATGAACGCAACCCCGCGCAAGCAGCAGCCGGCCAGCTATGAACAGGCCTGCACGGAGCTGGAACAGCTGGTGCAGCAGCTGGAGTCCGGGCAGATGAGCCTGGACGACACGCTCAAGGCCTACGCCCGCGGCTCGCAGCTGCTGCGCTATTGCCGCGAGCAGTTGCAGGCGGTGGAGCAGCAGGTGCAGATTCTCGACGGCGACGAACTCAAGCCCCTGGCCGATGAGCGCGAACGCGACGACGATTGAACACGGCGCCTCGTCCCCGCGGGACGACGGGGCCGGCTTCGAGGCGTGGGCGGCGCAGCGTGCCGAGCGCGCGCGCGAGCTGGTCGAGCGCCACACCGGCGCCTGGCTCACCCCCGGTTCCCCGCTGGGCGAGGCCATGCACTACGCGGCCGCCCTGGGCGGCAAGCGCATGCGTCCCCTGCTGGTGTGGGCCACCGGCGAGTGCCTGGGCGCCGACCCGGCGGCCCTGGACGCGGCCGCCTGCGCCACCGAGCTGGTGCATGCCTATTCGCTGGTGCACGACGACCTGCCGTGCATGGACAACGACGTGCTGCGTCGCGGCCAGCCCACGGTGCACGTGCGCTACGGCGAGGCCATGGCGCTGCTCGCCGGCGATGCCCTGCAGACCCGTGCCTTCGAGGTGCTGACCTGCGAGCCGGCGCTGGCGCCTGCGCTGCAGGCGCGCCTGTGCGGGCTGCTGGCCGGCGCCGCGGGCGTGCTCGGCATGGCGGGCGGGCAGGCGCTGGATCTGGGCGCCACCGGCCGGCGGCTGGACCTGCAGGCCCTGCGCGACATGCACGCGCGCAAGACCGGCGCGCTGCTACGCGCCAGCGTGATGATGGGCCTGGCCTGCGCCGCGGAGCGCGACGCCGCGCTGGCGGCTTCCTGCGAGGCGTCGCTGCGCCGCTACGCGGACGACGTCGGCCTGGCCTTCCAGGTGGTCGACGACGTGCTGGATGCCAGCATGGATTCGGCCACGCTGGGCAAGACGGCCGGCAAGGACGCCGAGCAGGGCAAGGCCACCTTCGTCGGCCTGCTCGGCGTGCAGCCGGCACGGGATTATGCGCAGCGCCTGCTGGAGCAGGCGCTGCAGGCGCTGCGCGAGCTGCCGCAGCCGGCGAGGGAGCGTTCGGCGCGCCTGGCCGAGCTGGCGCAGCGCGTCGTGGCCAGGAGCCATTGATGAACCTTCTGGACGGCATCGACGATCCGCGCGATCTGCGACGGCTGGCACCCGAGCAGCTTCCCGCGCTGGCGCGCGAGCTGCGCCAGTTCCTGCTGGAGACGGTCGCGCGCACCGGCGGGCACCTGTCGTCCAACCTGGGCACGGTGGAGCTCACGCTGGCGCTGCACTATGTGTTCGACACGCCGCATGACCGCCTGGTGTGGGACGTGGGCCACCAGACCTACGCGCACAAGATCCTCACCGGCCGGCGCGAGCGCATGGGCACGCTACGCCAGTGGGGCGGTCTCTCCGGCTTCCCGCGGCGTGACGAGTCGCCCTACGACACCTTCGGCACCGCCCATTCCTCCACCTCGATCTCGGCCGCGCTGGGCCAGGCGCTGGCGGCGCGCGCCAAGGGCGAGCGGCGCAAGGTGGTGGCGGTCATCGGCGACGGCGCGATGACCGGGGGCATGGCCTTCGAGGCCCTGAACAACGCCGGGGTGCACCCGGAGGCCGATCTGCTGATCGTGCTGAACGACAACGACATGTCGATCTCCGCGCCGGTGGGCGCGCTCAACCGCTATCTGGCGCGGCTGTTGTCGGGGCGCTTCTACGCCAGCGCGCGCGACGCGGCCAAGCAGGTGCTCAAGGCGGCGCCGCCTCCGCTGCTGGCGCTGGCGCGGCGCCTGGAGGAGCAGGCCAAGGGCCTGGTCGCGCCGGGCACGCTGTTCGAGGAGTTCGGCGTCGAGTACTTCGGCCCCATCGACGGGCACGACCTGCACGCGCTGGTTCCGACCCTGCAGAACCTGCGCGAGCGCGGCGGCCCGCGCCTGCTGCACGTGGTCACGCGCAAGGGCTATGGCTACAAGCTGGCCGAGGCCGACCCCATCACCTACCACGGCCCGGGGCGCTTCGACCCCGCCGTGGGCATCAAGCCCCCGGCGGTGCCGCCGCGTCCCACCTTCGCGCAGGTGTTCGGGCACTGGCTGTGCGACATGGCGCAGGCGGATTCGCGCCTGATGGCGATAACGCCCGCCATGTGCGAGGGCTCCGGCATGGTGGAGTACGCGGCGCGCTTCCCGCAGCGCTATTTCGACGTGGGCATCGCCGAGCAGCACGCGGTGACCTTCGCCGCGGGCCTGGCCTGCGAGGGCATGCGCCCGGTGGTGGCCATCTATTCGACCTTCCTGCAGCGCGCCTACGACCAGGTGATCCACGACGTGGCGCTGCAGAAGCTGCCGGTGGTGTTCGCGATCGACCGCGCGGGCATCGTGGGCGCCGACGGCGCCACCCACACCGGCGCCTACGACATCGCGGCGCTGCGCTGCCTGCCCGGCATGGTGCTGATGGCTCCCAGCGACGAGCTGGAGTGCCGGCGCATGCTCAGCACGGCCTTCGCGCTCGACGGCCCCAGCGCGGTGCGCTATCCGCGCGGTGCCGGCATCGGTGCCGCGGTGGACCGCGCCGACCTGTCCACGCTGCCCGTCGGGCGCGCGCTGCTGCGTCGCCAGGGCCGTGCGCCGGCCGGGCGCAGGCTGGCGCTGCTGGCCTTCGGTCCGGTGCTGCACGCGGCGCTCAAGGCGGCCGAGGAACTGGACGCCACGGTGGTGGACATGCGGTTCATCAAGCCGCTGGACCAGGACATGCTGCAGCGCATCGCCGCCGCCCACGACGCCATCGTGACCGTGGAGGAGGGGGCCGTGCGTGGCGGGGCGGGCTCGGCCTGCCTGGAAGAGCTGCAGCAGATGGGCTGGACCCTGCCTGTGCTCAACCTGGGACTGCCCGACATCTGGCTGGAACATGGCGATCCGGCCCAGGTGACGATCTCCGCCGGCCTGGATGCCGCCGGGCTGCTGCGCAGCATCCGCGAGCGTTTCGCGTTCCTGCCGGGCCCGACGGATGCGCAACGCCGCGAGGCGGCGAATTCGTGAGGCGCCTCGCGCCGCGGTCCGCGTC
>DAIDHU010000416.1 GCA_027451915.1 Thiomonas sp.
AGCTCCTTGTCCTGGGCGCGCATCTGTTCCAGCAATTGCGCGGCGCGCCGCGGCAGTTCGTCCTGCGGGGTCTTGAGCAGCGCCGCCAGCTCGGCCAGCTCGGCGCCCTGGCGCTGCGCCAGGAGCAGCGCACCCAGGCCCGTCGTGGCCTCGATGCGTCGCACCCCGGCGGCGACTGCGCCCTGCCCGGTCACGCGCAGGCTGCCGATGTCGCCGGTGCGTCCGACGTGGGTTCCGCCGCAGAGTTCGCGGCTGGCACCGATGTCGAGCACCCGCACCTCGTCGCCGTATTTCTCGCCGAACAGCATCATCGCGCCGGTCTTGCGGGCCTCCTCGATGGGCAGCACCCGCGCCACCGTGGGCGTGTTGAGCAGCACCTGCTCGTTCACCCACTGCTCGATGCGCCGGATCTGCTCGTCGCTGATCGGGGCGTCGTGGGAGAAGTCGAAGCGGGTCTTCTCGGAGTCGACCAGCGAGCCCTTCTGCTGCACGTGCTCGCCCAGCACCATGCGCAGGGCCTTGTGCAACAAGTGGGTGGCGCTGTGGTTGCGCATGGTCGCCAGCCGACGCTGGGCGTCGACCTCGGCGTCGAGCTGCTGGCCCAGTTCCAGGGTTCCGCTTTCCAGGCGCCCGTGGTGGCCGTGCACCTCGGCCTGCAGCTTCTGCGTGTCGTGCACCGCGAAACGCAGGCCGGGCGCGAGCAGCAAGCCGCTGTCGCCCACCTGGCCGCCGGACTCGGCGTAGAAGGGCGTGCGGTCCAGAACCACCACGCCCTCCTCGCCGGCGCGCAGGCTGCGCACCGCGCTGCCTCCCGCGTACAGGCCCAGCACGCGCGCGCCCTGCACGCGCAGATGCTCGTAGCCCTCGAAGCGCGTGGCCTCGCCGGCGTATTCGAGCGCCTCGGCCATGCGGAAGCGCCCGCTGGCGCGCGCCTGCTCGCGCTGGCGCTGCATGGCCTGCTCGAAACCGGCCTCGTCCACCGCGACACTGCGCTCGCGGCACACATCGGCGGTGAGGTCCAGCGGGAATCCGTAGGTGTCGTACAGCGTGAAGGCCACCTGGCCGCCCAGCACGGACTCGCCGCGCTCGCGCATCGCGTCGAGTTCGCCCTCGAGGATGCGCATGCCGTTTTCCAGGGTCTCGCCGAAACGGCGCTCCTCGGCCTCCAGCACCTCGGCGATGCGCGGCGCGGCCTGCGCGAGTTCCGGATAGGCGTGGCCCATCTCGGCCACCAGATCTCCCACCAGGCGATGGAAAAAGGGCTCGTGGCGCCCCAGCTTGTAGCCGTGGCGCAATGCGCGGCGGGCGATGCGCCGCAGCACGTAGCCGCGCCCCTCGTTGCCGGGGATCACGCCGTCGGTGATCAGGAAGGCGCAGGCGCGGATGTGATCGGCGATGACCTTCAGGGACACGTGGCCGAGGTCCTCGCAGCCGGTCTCGCGCGCGGCCGCGGCGATCAGGCGGCGGAACAGGTCGATCTCGTAGTTGCTGTGCACGTGCTGCAGCACGGCGGCGATGCGCTCCAGGCCCATGCCGGTGTCCACGCAGGGGCGCGGAAGGGGCTTTTGCGCGTAGCTGACGGTCTTCCAGGTCTCGCCGTGGCGCTGCACCTGGGCGATGGCGCCGTCGCGCTCCAGCGCCGCCTTGGCGGCCTTGGCCTCCAGTTCGCTGGCGAAGCTCTGCTCGCCCGCGACGCTGCGCTCGAACTGCATGAACACGAGGTTCCAGATCTCGATGTAGCGGTCGCCGTCCTCCTCGGGCGAGCCGGGAGGGCCGCCCCAGACCTCGGGGCCGTGGTCGTAGAAGATCTCGCTGCAGGGCCCGCAGGGGCCGGTGTCGGCCATCTGCCAGAAATTGTCGGAGGCGTAGCGCGCGCCCTTGTTGTCGCCGATGCGGATGATGCGCTCGTGCGGCACCCCGACCTCGTCGGCCCAGATCGACCAGGCTTCGTCGTCTTCCTGGTACACCGTGACCCACAGCTTGTCCTTGGGCAGGCCGTAGACCTCGGTGAGCAGGCCCCAGGCGAAGCGGATGGCGTCGCGCTTGAAGTAGTCCCCGAAGCTGAAGTTGCCCAGCATCTCGAAGAAGGTGTGGTGGCGCGCGGTGTAGCCGACGTTCTCGAGGTCGTTGTGCTTGCCGCCGGCGCGCACGCAGCGCTGCGCGGTCGTGGCGCGGCTGTAGGGGCGCTTGTCCTGACCCAGGAACACGTCCTTGAACTGCACCATGCCCGAGTTGGTGAACAGCAGCGTGGGGTCGTTGCCGGGAACCAGCGGCGACGAGGCCACGCGCGAGTGGCCCTGGGAGGCGAAGTAGGCGAGGAATTTCTCGCGGATGTCGGATACGTTCATGGGTTCACCTGGGATGGCCGCCGTCGACGCCTCGGGCAGGCGGCGGCGAAAGCGCGATTTTAAGGGCCAGCCCCGCCGCGTGCCCGCACACGGGCGCGCGGCGCGCATTACAGTAGGGAGTTCGCGCCCGCGCGGCGCACGCCTTGCCCTTCCAGAACCTGCCAGACACCGCGGAGACCCTCATGCCCGAAGCTTGCACCGCCAGCGTGCTCGCGCCCCTGCGCGACCCCTCCCTGCTCAAGACCCAGGCGCTGATCGGCGGCCGCTGGGTGGACGCGGCCGAACGCGTGGCCGTGCACGACCCGGCCACCGGCGCGCTGCTCGCCGAGGTGCCCCGCCAGGGCGCGGCCGACGCCGAACGCGCCATCGAGGCCGCCGCCGCGGCCTGGGAGGGCTGGCGCCGCCAGACCGCGCGCCAGCGCGCGACCGTGCTGCGGCGCTGGTTCGACCTGCTGCTGCAGCATGCCGACGACCTGGCCCTGATCATGACCGCCGAACAGGGCAAGCCGCTGGCCGAGGCCAAGGGCGAGGTGGTCTATGGGGCCAGTTTCGTGGAGTGGTTCGCCGAGGAGGCCAAGCGCATCTATGGCGAGACCATCCCCAGCCCGGACCCCAGCAAGCGCCTGGTGGTGCTGCGCCAGCCCATCGGCGTGTGCGCGGCCATCACCCCCTGGAACTTCCCGCTGGCCATGATCACGCGCAAGGTGGCCCCGGCGCTGGCCGCCGGCTGCCCGGTGGTGATCAAGCCGGCCGAGCAGACCCCGTTGACCGCGCTGGCCGCGGCCGAGCTGGCGCAGCGCGCGGGCATGCCGCCGGGCGTGCTCAACATGCTCACCAGCGACACCGCGGGCTCGGTCCAGATCGGCAAGGTGCTGTGCGCCAGCGACGTGGTGCGCCACCTTTCGTTCACGGGCTCCACCGAGGTGGGGCGCATCCTCATGGCGCAGTCCGCGCCCACGGTGAAAAAGCTGTCGCTGGAACTGGGCGGCAACGCGCCCTTCATCGTGTTCGACGACGCCGACATCGACGCCGCGGTCGAAGGCGCGATGCAGAGCAAGTATCGCAATGCCGGTCAGACCTGCGTGTGCGCGAATCGCCTGTACGTGCAGCGCGGGGTGTACGAGACCTTCGTCGAGCGCCTGGCGCGGCGCGTGGCCGAGCTCAAGGTCGGCCCCGGCACCTCGGCCGGCGTGCAGATCGGCCCGCTGATCGACCAGCAGGGCCTGGACAAGGTGCGCCGCCACGTGGACGACGCGCTGGCGCGCGGCGCGCGGCTGCTGACCGGGGGCAAGGTCATCGAGCAGGGCGGCGGCCGCTACTTCGAGCCCACCGTGCTGGCCGACGCCGACGCGTCGATGCTGTGCGCGCGCGAGGAGACCTTCGGCCCGGTCGCGCCGGTGTTCGCCTTCGACACCGAGGAGCAGGCCGTCGCCGCCGCCAACGCCACGGAATTCGGGCTGGCCGCCTATTTCTACAGCCGCGACGTGGCGCGGGTCACGCGGGTCGGCGAAGCCCTGGAATACGGCATCGTGGGCGTGAACACGGGGCTGATCTCCAACGAGGTCGCCCCCTTCGGCGGGGTCAAGCAGTCGGGGCTGGGTCGCGAGGGCTCGCACCACGGCATCGACGAGTACCTCGAACTCAAGTACCTGTGCGTGGGCGGCATCGTCGCCTGAGCGCCCCGCGCACGACCACCCCACCCGGAGAACCCCGCACCATGCAAGGCCCGAGCGCCCTGTTCCAGCCCCTGAAGCTGGGACGCCTGGAACTGCCCAACCGCATCCTCATGGCCCCGCTGACGCGCTCGCGCGCCTCGCAGCCCGGCGACGTGCCCTCGCAGATGAACGCGCGCTACTACGCGCAGCGGGCCACCGCCGGCCTGATCATCGCCGAGGCCTCGCAGATCAGCCGCCAGGGCCAGGGCTACGCCTTCACCCCGGGCATGTACACCGACGCCCAGGAGCGCGGCTGGCGCCTGGTCACCGATGCGGTGCACGCGGCGGGCGGGCGCATCGCCGCGCAACTCTGGCACGTCGGGCGGATCTCGCACCGCCTGCTGCAGGAGGACGGGCAGGCGCCGGTGGCGCCCTCGGCCCTGCGCGCGGAGCATGGCGAGTCCTTCGTGGTGCTGCCGGAGGGACCCCGGCGGGTTCCCTGCGACGAGCCGCGCGCGCTGCGCACGGAGGAGATTCCCGGCATCGTGGCGGACTACGCGCACGCGGCCGAGCGCGCGCTGCGCGCCGGCTTCGACATGCTGGAGCTGCATGCGGCCAACGGCTATCTGCTGCAGCAGTTCCTGGCGCCCAACAGCAACCTGCGCACTGACCGCTACGGCGGCAGCCTGGAGCGTCGCGCGCGCATCGTGCTGGAGGCGCTGGACGCGCTGATCGGCGTGGCCGGGCCCGAGCGCGTGGGCGTGCGCATCTCCCCGCATTTCGTGCGCCATGACATCGACGACCCCGAGACCGAGGCCATGCACCTGTACCTTGCGGGCGAGTTCGACCGCCGCGGCGTGGCCTACCTGCACACCGTGGACTCCTCCTGGTCGGCCGGGCCCGCGCTGAGCGAGGATTTCCACGCCCGGCTGCGCCGGGCCTACGCAGGGCGCATCATCGTGTGCGGCGGCTATGACGCGGCGCGCGGCGCCGCTCGCATCGAGCAGGGCGTGGCGGACGCCGTGGCCTACGGCCGCGCCTTCATCGCCAACCCGGACCTGGTGCGGCGCATGCGCGAGGGCGCGGCGCTGAACACTCCCGACCCGGGCACCTTCTACGGCGGCGGCGAGCACGGCTACCTCGACTACCCCGCGCTTGGCTGACGCGCGGCGCCGCGCCCGCCCCGCTCCCCTACAATTCCCGGCTTCGAACACGTACCGCCGCGGCCCGCGGCCCCCCCACCATGTCTTCCATCAAGAAAGTCGTGCTCGCCTACTCGGGCGGCCTGGACACCTCGGTCATCCTGCGCTGGCTGCAGGAGCAGTACCAATGCGAGGTGGTGACCTTCACCGCCGACATCGGCCAGGGCGAGGAACTCGAGCCGGCGCGCGCGAAGGC
>DAIDHU010000417.1 GCA_027451915.1 Thiomonas sp.
GGTGCAGGCCGACGGAGCCGCGTGGATCCGCGAGCACGAACGCAGCTGCGACGTGCTGCTGGTCGACGGCTTCGATTCCGCCGGGCTGCCGGAGTCGCTGTCCAGCCAGGAGTTCTACGACGCCTGCGCGCGCGCACTGCGCCCCGGCGGCCTGCTGGTGTCGAACCTGTGGGCGCCGCAGTTCCGGCGCGACGAGGCGATCCGACGCATGCGCGCGGCCTTCGAGTCGGGGGTCGCCGCGATGAGCGCCGAGCAGGGCGAGAACACCATCGTCTTCGGCCGCCGCGCGACCGGCTGGCCCTCACAGCAGCGGCTGTTCGAGCGCGCCCGCGAGCTCGAGGGCGAACACGCGCTGGACCTGCAGGCGGCGGCGCGCCGCCTGGCCATGGCCCTGGCCGGTGCGCCGGTGGACACGGATTCTTGCTGAAACCCTGGTTTCCAGGGGGAAAGGTCTGCACGCGCGCGCCGGGTCGCGCTACAGTGCCGCAAGGCCCGGCAGCGCGAACGCCGGGGCCGGGCCCTGCCGGACCTTCCCGATGAGCACCCTGCTGCATGTAGTCTTCTGGCGCCACGCCGAGGCCGAGGAATCCGCCCCCGGCGGCGACGACCTGCGCCGCGCGCTGACCCGCGAGGGCCGGCGCGACGCCAGCGCGATGGCCGCCTGGATCAAGGCCCACGTGCCCAAGCCCTGGACCGTGTGCTGCAGCCCCGCGCTGCGCAGCCGGCAGACCGCGCTGGCCCTGGCGGACTACCCGGTCGAACGCGCCGAGCTGGCACCCGATCGCGGAGTCGAGGACATCCTGGAGGTGGTCGAATTCAGCCGCGAGGACGGCCATGCGCTGGTGCTGTGCGGGCACCAGCCGGCGCTGGGCAGCGCGGCGCTGCGCTGGCTGTGCGAGGCGCAGGCCGCCTTCACGCTGCGCAAGGGCGGGCTCATGTGGGTGTGCGAGCGCGAGCGTGCGGGCCAGCCGGCCCGTGTGCTGCGTGCCTGCGTCGGCCCCGACCTCATCGACTGAGTAACCGGCCGCACCGACCAGGCGCCCGCGCGGCGCGCGCTGTCGGGTGCTCCGTGTCATCGTGGCGTCACCGTTCGGTCACGGGACCGACATGTGGCTCTCGTATCGTGTTGCAACATCTGACACGAGGAGCATGGCATGTTCGATCACGACCCCGCGGATACCGCCCGCCAGGGCCGGCTGTTGACCGGCGCGTCCGGCGCTCGCGGCAAGCTGCGCATTTCCTGGGCGCGCCACACGGACGAAGTGCGGGAGGCCCAGCGACTGCGCTGGAAGATTTTTGTCGAGGAGCTCGGCGCCCGCGCGAACAGTCCCGAGCCCGGATACGACATCGACATTTTCGATCCCTATTGCGACCACCTGCTGGCGCGCGACGACGACGACCGGCTGGTGGGCACCTACCGCGTGCTGCCCCCGCATCAGGCCAAGCGCATCGGCGGGCTGTACTCGGAAACCGAGTTCGATCTCACCCGCCTGCTGCACCTGCGTGCGCGCCTGCTCGAGCTCGGTCGCGCCTGCGTGCACCGCGACCATCGCAGCGGAGGCGTGATCCTGGCCCTGTGGGCGGGACTGGCCGACTACATGCGACGCCACGATCTGCAGGCCATGATCGGCTGCTCCAGCGTGTCCATGCGCGACGGCGGGCACTACGCCGCCAGCCTGTGGGCGCGCCTGCGCGCCACCCATCTGGCGCCGGCGGAGGACCAGGTGCAGCCGCGGCTGGCACTGCCGGTGGACAACCTGCGCCAGGACCTGCCCACCGAGCCCCCCGCGCTGCTCAAGGGCTACCTGCGCGTGGGCGCTCGGGTCTGCGGAGCCCCGGCCTGGGACCCGGACTTCAACACCGCCGACTTCCCGCTGCTGATGCGCCTGGACGCGGTGCAGCAGCGCTACGCGCGGCATTTCCTGGGCGGCGCCTGAGAGCCCCCGAGGGCATGCCCCTCAGGCGCTCACCTGGGCCTGGAGCTGCAACTGCAGATCCAGGCCCACGCGCTGCCACTCGGAGACTTCCTGCTCCAGGCTGTACTGGGTGAGCGGCGAGGCGCGCAGCCAGCGCGCGGCGGCCTCGATGCGCGTGCCCGAAACGCCCTGCGGCCCGGCCACCAGGCGCAGGCCGCCGTCGAGCTCCACGTCGCGCCGGTTGCGCGCCAGCAGCACCGCCAGGCGCAGGGCCAGCAGCGCGCGCAGGTCCACGGGCGGCCCGGTGAGGGCGCCCAGTTTTTTCAGCTTGCCTCCATGGCACAGCAGCATCTCGGCCATGGCCGCCTGCTCGCTGCGCGAAAAGCCCGGCATGTCCGCGTTGCCGACGATGTAGGCCGAATGCTTGTGGTAGGCGCTGTGGGAAATCGACAGCCCCACCTCGTGCAGCTGCGCCGCCCAGCGCAGCGCCTGCAGGCGCTCGGGCGAGGCCTGGGGATCGAGCTGCCCCAGCAATTGCAGGGCCAGCTGTTCCACGCGGGCCGACTGGCGCGTGTCGACCCCGTAGCGCTGGGTGAACTGCTGCACCGTGAGCTCGCGCATGTCCTGCTGCTGCTCGCGCCCCAGCAGGTCGTACAGCACGCCCAGGCGCAGGCCGGCGTCGGTGGCCTCCATGTCCTTCAGGCCCAGCTCCTCGAACACCGCCAGCATGATGGCCAGACCGCCGGCGGCCACCGGCAGGCGGTCCGGCTTGAGCCCGGGCATGCGCAGGGTGCTCAGGTCCTCGGCCTGCACGTAGATCTTGCGCAGACGGCGCAGCCCGGCACGGGTGATGCCCAGGCTGGCGCCGGAATCATTGAGCTGGCTGCCCACGAGAATGTCCGCCAGGGCGCGCGCGGTGCCGCTGGAGCCTACCGCCGAGGCCCAGCCGGTCTTGCGGAAATTGCGCGCGATGATCTGGATCTCCCGCCGCGCCGCCAGCTCGGCGGATTTCATGCGCTGCTCATCGACCCGGCCGGCCGGGAAGAACTCTCGGGTCATGGACACGCAGCCGATGTACAGGGATTCCATCATGCGCGGCTCCAGGCCGGAGCCGATGATGAACTCGGTGGAGCCGCCGCCGATGTCCACCACCAGCCGGTTGCCCGCCGACGGGCTCACCGAATGGGCCGCGCCGATGTAGACCAGCCGCGCCTCCTCGCGCCCCGCGATCACCTCGATCGGGAATCCCAGCGCCTGCTGCGCGCGCTCCAGGAAGGACGGGGCGTTCTTGGCCACGCGCACCGCGTTGGTGGCCACCGCGCGCACCCGCTCGGGGTGGAACTGGCGCAGCCGCTCGCCGAAGCGGCGCAGCGTGGCCAGCGCGCGCTGCTGGCTCTCCTCGGTGAGGCTCTTGTTCTCGTCCAGGCCCGCGCCCAGGCGCACCGGCTCCCGCAGGGAATCCAGGGGATAGATCTGCGCGCCATGGGGACTTTCCGCGGCCTTGCCCACCAGCATGCGAAAGCTGTTGGAGCCTAGGTCGACGGCGGCGAGGTGCTGGACTTTCAGGGACATGGCGCAAGTGGAACACGACCGCATGACACGCCCTTGACGATGTCATGTAGATTTCACGGGAATGTGGGATCGTAAGCCTTTCGCGCTTCCGCCCGCGGCAGTTTCCCGTTTCCGGACTTTCCATGGCCAAGCCAGCGCCTTCGCCCCTGATCAACCGAGAAATCGGCATCCTGGCCTTCAACCGCCGGGTCCTGGCCCAGGCCCAGGACCCGGCCATCCCCCCGCTGGAACGCCTGCGCTACCTATGCATCGTCGCGTCCAACCTGGACGAATTCTTCGAGACCCGCGTGGCGCAGCTGCAGGATGTGCTGGAGCACGAGCCCGCGGCGCTGACGCCCGACGGCCTGCCGGTGGCCGAGGCGCTGCGCCTGATCGCCGACGAGGCGCACGCGCTGGTGGCCGAGAAGTACCGGCTGCTGCAGCAGGCCATCTACCCCATGCTGCACGACGTGGGGGTGCGATTCGTCACCAGCGGGGAGTGGTCGCAGCGCCAGGAGCGCTGGGCCCGCGCCTATTTCGAGCGCGAGGTGCTACCCGTGCTCACGCCCATCGGGCTCGACCCCGCGCACCCCTTTCCCAAGGTGCTCAACAAGAGCCTGAACTTTGCCGTCATGCTCGAAGGCACGGACGCCTTCGGACGCAATGTGGATCTGGGCATCATCCAGGCGCCCAGGGCCCTGCCCCGGGTGCTCGAAATGCCCGGCGAACTGGTGGAGGACGACAAGCTGCACAGTTTCGTGCTGCTGTCCTCGCTCATGCAGGCCTACGCCGGACACCTGTTCCCGGGCCTGAAGGTACTGGGCGTGCACCAGTTCCGCGTCACCCGCAACAGCGAGCTGTTCGTGGACGACGACGAGATCACCAATCTGCGCACGGCCCTGCAGGGCGAGCTGCGCGCGCGCCACTACGGCGACGCCGTGCGCCTGGAGGTCACAGCCGCGTGCCCGCAGCCCCTGCTCGAGCGCCTGATGCGCGAGAACGGCCTGCACGCGCGCGATTGTTTCCGCGTCGACGGCCCGGTCAACCTGGCGCGCCTGCAGGCGATCATCGACATGGTTCCGCAGTCGCGCCTGACCTACCCGCCGCATCTGCCGGCCCCCCTGCCCGGCTGGCCGGGCGCCGAGCCCGAGCTGTTCGAGCACATCCGCGCCGGCGACGTGCTACTGCATCACCCCTACGACAGCTTCGCCCCGGTGGTGGACCTGGTGCGCACCGCCGCGCGCGACCCGCAAGTGCTGGCCATCAAGCAGACCATCTACCGGGCCGGGCACACCTCCGAGCTGATGGAGGCGCTGATCGAGGCCGCGCGCAACGGCAAGGAGGTCACCGTCGTGCTCGAACTGATGGCCCGCCTGGACGAGGAGACCAACATCAACTGGGCGGCGCGCCTGGAGGCCGAGGGCGCGCACGTGGTCTACGGCGTGGTGGGCTTCAAGTGCCACGCCAAGATGCTCATGGTGGTGCGCCGCGAGCGCGTGGGGCGCCGCGCCGGGCAGTTGCGGCGCTACGTGCACCTGGGCACCGGCAACTACCACACCCGCACCGCGCGCCTGTACACCGATTTCGGGCTCATGACCGCCGACGAGGCCATCTGCGCCGACGTCAACCAGGTGTTCCTGGAAATCACCGGCTCTTCCAAGTTCGCTCCGCTGAGACGCCTGTGGCAATCCCCCTTTTCGCTGCTGGATCGGCTGATTCGCTCCATTCGTCACGAGGCGCGCCTGGCCCGCGCGGGCAAGACGGCACGCATCTGGGCGCGGGTAAATGCCCTGGTCGAACCCACGGTGATCGGCGAGCTGTACAAGGCCGCGCGCGCCGGGGTGGAGATCCGACTGCTGGTGCGCGGGCCGTGCATGCTGCGCCCGGGCATCGCCGG
>DAIDHU010000418.1 GCA_027451915.1 Thiomonas sp.
GGCGCTGCGGCCAAGCAGGCAGCTCCCGCCCTTGCCGCGCAACGCCGCGGCGCCGACCCACAGCGCGTGGCGCGCGCGGGTCAGCGCCACGTACAACAGGCGCAGGTCCTCGCGCAGGCGCAGCGCATCCGCATCGGCGTCGACAACCGCTTCGCCGGCGCCGTCGGCCGGCTCCTGCTCGTCGTCGTCGGCACTGCGGAAATGGGTGGCGAAGGGCACGCACACCACCGGGTACTCCAGGCCCTTGGACTTGTGGATGGTGACCACGCGCACCAGCTCGGCCTCGCTTTCCAGTCGAAGCTCCTGCTCGTCGGCGGCCCCCGCGCGGCCGGCCACCGCCTGCTCCAGCCAGCGCAGCAGCGCCTGCTCGCCATCCACGCCCGAGCTGGCCTGCTGCAGCAGCTCGGCCAGGTGCAGCATATTGGTCAGGCGCCGTTCTCCGCCGTCGCGCGTCAGCCAGCGCTGCGCCAGGCGCAGCCGGTGCAGGGTGGCGCGCAACATGGGCAGGACCCCCTGGCGCCGCCAGATGTCATGCAGGTCCAGCAGCAGTTGCGCATGGCGCTCGAACACCTCGTCGTCGCGCGCCAGGGCCTACAGTTCCCACAACTCCAGCCCGAAACTGGCGTTGGCGAAGCCGGCACGTGCCAGGACCGCGTCGCGCGGCTCGGCCACGGCGCGCAGCCAGCGCAGCAGGTCGCGCGCCTCGGCGCTGGCGAACACCGATTCGCGCTCGCTCAGGTACACGCTGGCCACCCGCCTGCGGCCCAGCTCGGCGCGCACCAGCTGCGCCTGCTCGCCGGTGCGCACCAGCACGGCGATGTCACGCGGGCGCAGGCGCTCCAGCCCGGCGGCGTCGCGCAGTCCGCAGCGGGCATCGCCGAGCAGCGCGACCACGCGTTCGGCGCAGGCCTGTGCGAAATCCCCCAGCGCCTCGGTGGAGGCGCGCAGCTCGGTGTCGTACTCGACCCACAGCGCGGGCAGTTCGCCCCCCGCCGCGCACAGGGTCTGGTCGCGCCCGCGCGCCCTCACCGGCACGAAGGGCAGGGGATCGTCCTGGCCGCGGCGGTAGCCGAAGGCACCGTCCGGCAGCTGCTCCTCGGCCTGCTCGAACAGCCGGTTGACCGCCTGCACCAGGGCTTGCGTGGATCGGTAGTTGGTGTCGAGCGCGTAATGCCTGCCCGCGGTGGCGCGCCGCGCACGGATGTAGCTTTCGATGTCGGCGCCGCGAAAAGCGTAGATGGACTGCTTGGGATCGCCGATGAGCAGCAGCGCGATCCCCGGGTCGTTCCCGGCCACGCGGTACAGGCTGTCGAACAGGCGGTATTGCAGCGCCGAGGTGTCCTGGAACTCGTCGAGCAGGGCCACCGGATACTGCTCGCGGATGCGATCACGCAGGCCGGCGCCGGCGGGGCCGTCGAGCGCCTGCGCCAGGCGCAGCTGCAGATCGGTGAAGCCGAAGCTGCGTGCCTGGCTCTTGAGCTCGAACAGCCGCAGCTCCACGGCCGCGCAGGCACGCTCGGTCAGCTCGGCGTCGGCCCGCGGCAGGGCCCGCAATCGGTCACGCAGCTCGGTGAGTTGCTCGAATCCCTCGGGGAGCTCGACCTGCCGGCCCTTCTTGAGCGCCTCGAGCAGGCCCTGCGCGCACAGGCGCTGCCAGGCCTTGTCCTCGAGCTCCACGGCCTCGCCGTCGTCCGCGCCCGCCCACCGCTCCAGGGCGTCGAACCAGGGGGCGAGGCGCTCCACGGAAACCATTCTGGCGTGAAAGGGCGAATCCCCGGCGCAGCGGGCTTCGATCCACGCCCGCATGGAACCCAGCTGCCCGCGCCAGGCCTCGCGCAGCTCGCGCAAGGCCTCGCGGCGCCGCGTGTCTACGCCGCGCCAGGCCGGGCCCAACCCGCCGGCCTGCTCCCCTTCGCGCCCCAGGCCCGTGGCCGCGCGCCGCCCGACGCGCGCGCCCACGCTCGCCTCGAAGGCCGCGAAATCGGGCCACAGACGCAGCAGACCCGCCAGTTCCTCGCCCCGCAGGGGGTAGACCTCGCGGCGCCATACGTCGCGCAGCGCTCGCTGACGCAGCTCGGTGTCGTCGGGCAGGAGCTGTTCGTCGAACAGGCTTGCGCTGTCGAAGGCATGCTCGCGCAACATGCGCTGGCACCAGGCGTCGATGGTGAATACCGCGGCCTCGTCCATGGAGCCGGCGGCCAGCGCCAGGCGCCAGGCGGCGTGCTCGCGCGCCTCGGCGTCGCCCGCCTCGGCCAGCAGCTGGCGCAGCAGGACATCGTCCGCGGCTGGCTCGAGCTCGCCGCGAAAACAGGCGCAGGCCTGTTCCAGGCGCGCGCGGATGCGCTCGCGCAGCTCCTGCGTGGCCGCCCGGGTGAAGGTCATGACCAGGATGCGCGCGGGAGCCAGGGGCTCGCGCCACGCGCTGCCCGGCTCGCCGTGGCCCAGCACCAGGCGCAGGTACAAGGCCGCCATGGTCCAGGTCTTTCCCGTGCCGGCGCTGGCCTCGATCAGCCGGCTGCCCCACAGCGGCAGGCGCAGCGCATCCAGCGGATGGACGGGTTCGGACATGGGCCCTCAACGGCGCAGGCCGTGCTCCAGTTGCGCGAGGTCGAGCACCCGCACCTGCGCCTGCAGCCAGTCGCACACCGGCTGGAACAGCTGGCGTGCGAAGGTCTCGAAGCGACCATCCGCGCAAAGCGCGTCGAAATCGGGATACAGGCGCGCCAGGCAAGGGTCCTCGCGTTCTCCGCGCGCATGGCGCGAACCCTCGTAGGTGGCGCGCGCGGCCTTGCCGCGCAGGTATTCGACGGCGCTGCGCGGGGCCCAGGGAACCGGCTGCGCGCGCGCCAGGCGCCAGGCACGCAGCAGCTCCGCGAGACGCGCGCGCGCGGCCGACGGGTCCAGCGCCGACCAGTGCAGCGCGACGTCGGGGCCGAGCAGGTAGCCTTCGCCGCGCAGCCCCGCCGCCGCCGCGCCCAGCATGCGCACCCAGGTGCCCAGCAGCTGTTCCACGCGCACCTGGCGCCCCTGCAGCAGACGGGAGGCTCCGAGCTCCAGGCGCAGCGCCACCCCTGCCCCGGCAGCCTCGGCGCCCTCGGCGCCTTGTCGCAGGCCGCCGATCCAGTCGTCCAGCGCGATCGCCTGGCCGCCGTCGCCCGGGATATCCTCCGCGTCCAGGTCCAGGCGCAGGGCCAGGGGTGCGAGGTCCCGCGGGTGCCGCGCGGCCAGCGCCG
>DAIDHU010000419.1 GCA_027451915.1 Thiomonas sp.
CGGCCGATGCCGCGGCCGGGCAGGCCGCAGCGGCGGCTCAGGCTGCCGCGCAGGCGATTCTGGCGCAGTGGGCCGCGCTGGCCGGGCAGGGCGGCTCCGCGGCGGCCGGCGGCAAGGCCGGCGCCCAGGCGGGCGGCAAGACCTTGCCGCCCGGCACCCAGGCGGCCACTGCCGCCCAGCTGCTCGCTGGAGGGCAGGCGCTGGCGAAGGCCGTGTCCGACAGCGGCGCGCAGGCTCTGCAGGCCGACGCTCGCGCGGAGCAGGCCGCGATGACGCCCGATGCCCATGGCGGCGCGCCCGGCTTCGAGCAGGTCGCCAGCGAAGCCGTGGCGGCTGCGGCACGTGCCGCCCCGTCCGCGCTGGTCGCCATGCCCGGGCTGGCTCCGGCGGGGGCCGGCGATGCGCACGCCTCCGCCACCGCGGACGCCACGGCGCGGGTGGACGGCGCGCAGGCTTCGGCGGCTGCGCTGCAGACCCTCAACGCGGCCGGCCAGCTCGGTGGAGCCATCCAGGCCCCGGCCTCCGGGGTCGAGGCCGCAGCCACCTACAGCGCCGCGCTGCCGTCCCCCGTGGGCAGCGCCCCCTGGGGGCAGGAGCTGGGGCAGCAGATGCTCATGGCCGTGGACGGCAAGCTGCAGACCGCCACGCTGCATCTCAACCCGCCGCAGCTCGGCCCGCTGGAGGTGCAGTTGCAGATGCAGGGCGGGCAGGTCAATGCCCAATTCGCCTCGCCTCACCAGGCGGTGCGCCAGGCGGTGGAGAGCGCCCTGCCGCAATTGCATGACATGTTCGCCGGCGCCGGCATCCAGCTGGGCCAGGCCTCGGTCGGCACCGGCAGCCCCCGCGAGGGCGGCCACGACGGCGCTCGCTCACGCTCGGCCAACGGCCGCGCTGCGTCCGCGCTGGATGCCCTGCCGGCGGGCGCGCTCGCCCAGGCCTCCCCGAGCTGGCTGCGCGGCCTGGTCAACACCTATGTGTGAATTCCTGAAGCGCGCGTCCGGCGCGGCATTCAGTCCGGTGCCCGGCGTGTCGTTTACAGTATGCGAAAGCCGCCCGGCGCGGTCCGTCAGCGGGCCCGGGCATCCGGGTGCGGCCCACGGCTTGCGCTGACTATCCCGAACGCCTATTCCACCGCCCGCGCGGCGCATCCATGGTCAAGGACGTCTTATCCCAGGACGAAGTCGATGCCCTGTTGCAGGGCATCACCGGCGAGGACACCGAACCCGAGGTCGAGCAAGTCGACGAGGGCGGGGTGCGCCCCTACGACCTTGCCAGCCAGGACCGCATTGTTCGTGGGCGCATGCCCACGCTGGAGGTGATCAACGAACGCTTCGCGCGCCTGTGGCGCGTCGGGCTGTTCAACTTCCTGCGCCGCTCCAGCGAGATCTCGGTGTCGTCGGTGCGCCTGCTCAAATACAGCGAATTCATCCGCACCCTGGTGGTTCCCAGCAACCTGAACCTGGTGCAGCTCAAGCCTCTGCGCGGCACCGCGCTGTTCATTTTCGATCCCCGCCTGGTGTTCAGCGTGGTCGACAATTTCTTCGGCGGTGACGGGCGCTTCCATGCCCGCATCGAGGGGCGCGACTTCACCAACCTGGAGCAGCGCATCATCGGGCGCATGCTGGACATGGTGTTCAAGGAATACCGCAGCGCCTGGAGTCCGGTGCTGGGCCTGGACATCGAGGTGCTGCGTTCCGAGGTCAACCCCCAGTTCGTCAACATCGCCACGCCGACGGAGGTGGTCATCACCTCCACCTTCGACGTGGAGATCGAGGGCGGGGGCGGCTCGCTGCACATCTGCATTCCCTACAGCATGGTCGAGCCCATCCGCGACCAGATGACCACCGGCATGACCACCGACCGCAACGAGGTGGACCAGCGCTGGATGCAGGCGCTGCAAAGCGAGATGCGCGAGGCCGAGGTCGAGTTGCGCGTGGAGCTGCTGCAGCGCAGTGTGCTGGTACGCGAACTCCTGAGCATGCGCGTGGGCGACGTGATCCCGGTCGAGATGCCCGAGACCGTGGTGGCGCGGGTCGACGGGATTCCGGTGCTGGTCGCAGAATACGGACAGCGCGACGACGCGATGGCCATCAAGGTGCGTCAGCGCCTGCTCGCGGAAGCCGGGCTGGGCCAGTCCCCGAAGGCCCATCTGCGCTGAACCCCGGCCCCCTGCACGCGCACAGCTTCAGCAACCCCTTCGTCATCCGCACCAAGACCATGGCCGAATCCGAGCAACCCGGCGCAATCAATGAGCTGACCGACTCCGCGGCGTCGGATGCCGCGATGGCCGACGACTGGGAAGCCGCGCTGGCCGAACAGGGGCCGCTGGAGGCCGTGGCCCAGGCGGCCGCGCCGCAGGCGCAGCGCGCCAGCTTCGCGCAACTGCAGCCCGAGCCCGCGCCCGGGGGCGCGGTTCCCGAACAACTCGACCTGGTGATGGACATCCCGGTCACCCTGTCGGTGGAACTCGGGCGCACGAAAATCCAGATCCGCGAACTCCTGCAACTGGCGCAGGGTTCGGTGGTGGATCTGGACAGGCTGGCGGGCGAACCGATGGACGTGCTGGTCAACGGCTTTCTCATCGCCCGCGGCGAAGTGGTGCTGGTCAACGACAAGTTCGGCATCCGGCTGACCGATATTGTCAGCCCCAGCGAGCGCGCCCGCCGCCTGGGTTGAGCCGCGCGGCTGCGCGAAGGCCCTCAACGCGCGGGGGAGGAAGCCGCCGCGGCCTCGACCTGCTCGCGGGTCCGGGCGTAGACCTGGGCGCTGGGCTTGCCGATGGCCACCGCCCGGTCCACGGCGCTGCGCGCGCCGCGCAGGTCGCCCGCCGCCAGCAGGGCCTGGGCGAGGTTGTTCCAGGGATCTCCATCGCCAGGATGGGCGCGCGCGGCCTGCGCGAAACGGGCCGCGGCCTGCGCATAGTCCTTGCGCGCATAGGCCAGGTTGCCCAGGCCCATCATCGCCACCCAGGAGTCGGGCCAGCGGGCCAGGGCGTCGCGATAGGCCAGGCGCGCGGCCCGCGGGGCCACCCTTTCCATGGGCGCCACGGCCTCCAGGTAGCGCAGGGGCTGCACCTGCGCCGGGAACTCGCCCGGGCGCAGCGCCACGAAGCCCCAGCGCCCGCCGCCCGCCCAGGTCGCATCGAACTGTCCGATGGACAGCACCAGCGCGCGCGCCGTGCTCGAGCGCAGCGTGACGCTGTCCTGGCGCAGGTCGTAGCCGACGACCACGGCGAAATGCCAGACGTTGTCGGGGATGCCCAGGCGCTGCAGCACCACCACCGGGTGCCCGTGGGCGAGGTTGTCGAACAATTCGCCCAGGCTGGGACGGATCACGTAGGCCACCCGCCCCGCGCGCCGGGTCGCGCCGAGCATGTCGTACTGCAGGGTGCCGTCCAGCGCCGGGGTGATGAGTTGCGGCTTCAGGCGCTCGACGTCGGTGTCGACCCCGGAGAAACGCAGCACCTCCGCCAGCGAGGCCGGACCGCAGGCGTTGGTGTCGTCGGCGTAGAAGGGCACCTCGGCCACGCGGGCCTGCTCGGGCAGGCCGGCCGGACGGTGCAGGAGCTTGCCGTCGCGGAACTGGGGCGGGCCCGAGGAGATGGGCAGCGCGCAGCCTCCCAGCGCCGCGGCCAGGGCCAGGGCCGCCCCGAGTCGCTTCGCCCTCCTCGCGGGGCGGGGCGGGCGCGGTGCGGCCCCGGGTGCCGTCATCAGATCGCGACCACCACCAGGATGGCCACGAGCAGGATGATCAC
>DAIDHU010000420.1 GCA_027451915.1 Thiomonas sp.
CGTTTCCCGACCATCAAGCTGGATCGCGAACTGCTGGATTCCCTGCTGCACGGCTGCATTCGCGAAGCCGGCGGGCTCGACGAGCTGCTGCAGCCCCTGCTCGACCGCCCCAGCCGCGAGCTGTCGCCGGTGGAGCATGCCCTGCTGCTGCTGGGCGCCTACGAAATGCGCTTCCTGCCCGAGGTGCCCTACAAGGTGATCATCAACGAGGCGGTGGACCTGGCCAAGCAGTACGGGGGAACCGACGGATTCAAATACGTCAATGGCGTGCTCGACCGCCTGGCGCTGGACTTGCGCCCCGCCGAGGCGGCCCAGCGTCCGGCGCGTGCCGCGCTGCCTCGCGAGCAGGCGCCGGTCGAGGCTCCCAGGGCGGCCAGCGTGCCCGTGAGCATCAAGCCGCGCAGCGCCCGCCCGGCGGCGCCCGCGGGCGGGGCGCGCGCGAATCAGCCGCCCAGGCGTCCGCGCCAGCGATAGTCGGCGCCGATCGGCAGCAGTTCCACGCGGTGCAGTCGCAGGCCCTCGGACGGGGCCTGCAGCGGCCCGAAGGGACCGATGCCCGCGCCCTGGCCGAGCAGCAGCGGGGCCTGGTATACGAGCAGTTCGTCGACCACGCCCGCGCCCAGCAGCGAGGCATTCAGGCGTGCCCCGGCCTCGACGTGCAGCTCCCCGAGCTGGCGTTGCGCCAGCAGGCGCATGAGTTCGCGCAAGTCCACCTTGCCGGGCTTGTCCGCGTCGCCGGGCACGGCCAGCAGCTGCACTCCCAGATCGAGCAGCGCGGCTGCGCGGCGGGCGGCCTCGGCGGGGTCCAGGGCGTGGGCCACCAGCACCCGGGCGGGGTCGCCATGGCGCAGCAGCCTGGCCTGCGGCCTGAGCTCCAGGCGGCTGTCCACCACCACACGCCAGGGCTGGCGCGTGGTGGCCACGTGGCGCACGTCCAGCCGGGGGTCGTCGTCGCGCACCGTGCCGATTCCCGTGAGCACCGCGCAGGCGCGCGCGCGCCAGTGGTGGGCGTCGGCCCGCGCGGCAGGCCCCGTGATCCATTGGCTGGAGCCGTTGGGCAGCGCGGTGATGCCGTCCAGGGAGCTCGCCACCTTCAGGCGCAGCCAGGGGCGTTCGCGCTCGATGCGCGAGAAAAACCCCAGGTTGAGTTCGCGCGAATCATTCTCCAGCAGGCCGCATTCCACGTGCACCCCGGCGTCGCGCAGGCGCTGCAGGCCGCCGCCGTCGACCAGGGGGTTCGGATCGCGCGCGGCAGCGACCACGCGGGCCACGCCGGCGGCCACCAGGGCGTCGGCGCAGGGCGGCGTGCGGCCATGGTGCGAGCAGGGCTCCAGCGTGACATAGGCGGTGGCGCCGCGCGGGTCGACGCCGCGGCGCTTCGCCTCGGCCAGGGCCACGGCTTCGGCGTGGCGACTGCCGGCCTCCTCGGTGGCGCCTTCGGCCAGCACCCGGCCATCGCGCACCAGCACGCAGCCCACGCGCGGATTCGGGCTGGTCCGGTACAGCACGCGCTCTGCCAGCTGCAGGGCGCGGCGCATCATGCGCAGGTCCAGTTCCGCCGGGGTCGGAGGCCGCCGCGCCGAGCCGGCGGCCCGCGGCGGGGCGTCCGGCGCCCGCGGGAGCTTCGGGGTCTCGGGGTGGATCATTTGCGCGGGCTCCGCGGGCTGCGGAGCGGCGTGGAGCGCACTTGCGCGCCGCGGGCCATTTCCTCCAGGATCTGCACAAACTGCGCCGGATCCTTGAAACTGCGATAGACCGAGGCGAAGCGCACGTAGGACACCTCATCCAGGCGCTTGAGCTCGTCCATCACCCATTCCCCGATGCGCGCTGAATCCAGCTCGCGCACCCCCGTCTGCAGCAGGCGCTGCTCGATGCGCCCGATCGCCGCGTCCACCTCCTCGGCGGAAACCGGACGCTTGCGCAGCGCCAGCGCCAGCGAGGCGGCCAGCTTGTCGCGGGAATAGTCGACGCGCCGGCCGTCCTTCTTGACCACCGAGGGGAAGCTCACCTCGGCGCGTTCATAGGTGGTGAAGCGCTTGTCGCAGCCCGCGCAGCGTCGGCGCCGGCGCAGCGCCGTGGCGTCCTCGACCTCGCGGGTTTCCACCACCTGGGTGTCGGGGTGCTGGCAAAAGGGGCATTTCATGGCGACGGAAAGGGGACCCAAAGCCCTCATTATGGGCCGGCGCGGGCCGCCGGCCGAGGGACCGCCCCGGGGCGCCACTACACTGCCTGCCATGCCCGAGCAAGTCCCTTCGATCGTCATTTTGATTTCCGGCGCTGGAACCAACCTCCAGGCCATGGTCAACGCCTGCGCCGAACAGGCCTGGGAGGCGCGCGTGGCCGCCGTGATCAGCAACCGCGCGGATGCCCCCGGGCTTCGATTCGCCGCCGAGCGCGGCATCGCCCACGAGGTGCTGGATCACCGCGACGCGCCCAGCCGCGAGGACTACGACCGCGAGCTCGCGCGGCGCATCGACGCGTATGCCCCCGCCGCGGTCGTCCTGGCCGGCTTCATGCGCCTGCTCACACCGTGGTTCGTGCATCGCTACGAGGGCCGCCTGATCAATGTGCACCCCTCGCTGCTGCCCGCCTTCGCCGGCCTGCACACCCATCGCCGGGCCCTCGAGGCCGGCGTGAAACTGCACGGCGCGACCGTGCACCTGGTCAGCCCCGAGGTGGACGCCGGTCCGATCGTGGCCCAGGCCGCGGTGCCGGTGCTCGACGACGATACCGAGGCCAGCCTGGCGGCGCGGGTGCTGGAGCAGGAACACCGCATCTATCCGCAGGCCGTGCGTGCGCTGCTCGAAGGACGGCTTCGCGTACAGGGCCAGCGCGTGCGGGTGCTGGATGCCGTGGGGCAGGGGCGATGAGCGCCGAGCGCCGATCCACGCCTCGCAAGGGCGCCGGCCGGCCGCGCGCGGGCCTGCTCGAAACCGCCGAGCAGCTGTTGCGTGAAGTGCTGCGCTTCGAGTTTCCCGCCGACGCGGTGGTGTCGCGCTTTTTCCGGGCCCATGCGCGCCTGGGCCAACGAGAGCGCCACGTGCTGGCCGAGACCGTGTACGGCGTGGTGCGCAACCTGCGCCTGTGGCGCCAGCTCGCCCAGTCGGCGCCCTCGGGCAGCATGGAGCTTCGCCTGCTGGCCCTGGGCTGGCAGGGCGACGTGGCGGCGGCCGGCTTCGCGCAAGCCCTGCTGGGCTGGCGCGCCCAGGCGCTGGCGCAGGACCTCGGCGGCCTGCCGAGCGCCGTGCGCTACAGCCTGCCCGACTGGCTGGCCACGCGCCTGCAGCAGGAATGCGGGGAGGAATTCGAGGCCCTGGCCGAGGCCTTGCTGCGTCCGGCGCCGCTGGACCTGCGCGTGAATCTGCTCAAGGCCACGCGCGATCAGGCGCGCGAGGCGCTGCGCGAGCAGGGCATCGACAGCGAGCCCACGCCCTTGTCGCCCTGGGGCCTGCGGGTGCAGGGCAAGCCGGCCCTGCAGCGCAGCGCCGCCTTCGAGCAGGGCCTGGTGGAGGTGCAGGACGAGGGCAGTCAGTTGCTGGGCCTGCTGCTGGCGCCGCGGCGCGGCGAAATGGTGGTGGACTTCTGCGCCGGCGCCGGGGGAAAGACCCTGGCGCTGGGCGCCATGATGCGCGGCAGCGGGCGCCTGTATGCCTTCGACGTCTCGCAGGCCCGCCTGGAGCGCCTGCGCCCGCGCCTGGCGCGCAGCGGGCTGTCGAACGTCTATCCGGTGGCCATCCGAGGCGAGCGCGACGAGCGCGTGCAGCGTCTCGCGGGCAAGATCGATCGCGTGCTGGTGGACGCGCCGTGCAGTGGCGTGGGCACGCTGCGGCGCAACCCCGATCTCAAATGGCGCGGCACCGAGGCCGAGGTGGCGCGCCTGGCGCAGCAGCAGGGCTCCATCCTGCAGCAGGCAGCGCGCCTGCTCAAGCCGGGGGGGCGCCTGGTGTACGCCACCTGCAGCCTGCTGCAGGCCGAGAACCAGCAGGTGGTGCAGGCCTTCCTGGACGCGCATCCCGGCTGGCGCCTGCTCGACGCCGCCGACTGGTGGCGCCAGCAGCAGTTTCCCGGGGCCATCGACGGCCCCTGGCTGCGTCTGTGGCCCCAGCGCCAGGGCACCGATGGATTCTTCGCCGCCCTGATCGAGCGCAAGCCCTGAACCGGGCCCGGGTCGTTGCCGATGCACCCAGCGACGCCGCTGGGGTATGCTGGAGCCACAGGCCCGGGCTTTGCCGGGCAGCAGCTGGGGCGCGCGGCGCCCGATACGCGCCGCGGCCCCGGCCAGCGGCGCAGGGATGGAATCACGGATGTTCGAAGTCTTGCAAGATTGGGCCTCGCACGGCCTGTGGCATGCCGGAATCGGCACGATGGTGGCGTACACGCTGCTGAGCTGCCACGTCACGATCGTGGCGGTCACGGTGTACCTGCACCGATCCCAGGCGCATCGCGCGCTGGACCTGCACCCCGCCTTGATGCATTTTTTCCGGCTGTGGCTCTGGCTGGGCACAGGCATGTCCACGCGCCAGTGGGTGGCGGTGCACCGCAAGCACCACGCCAAGTGCGAAACCGAGGAAGACCCCCACAGTCCGGTGGTCAAGGGCATCGGCGAGGTCATGCTGCGCGGCGCCGAGCTGTACCGGGCCGAGGCCGCCAATGCGAGCACCCTGGAGCGTTTCGGCCACGGCACGCCGGATGACTGGCTGGAGCACAGGGTCTACGCCGGGCTGCCCTGGCAGGGCGTGGGCCTGATGCTGATCATCGACCTGCTGCTGTTCGGGGCGCTGGGCGCCACCGTGTGGGCGGTGCAGATGCTGTGGATCCCGGTCTGGGCCGCCGGCGTGGTCAACGGCCTGGGCCACTTCTGGGGTTACCGCAATTTCAGCAGTCGCGACGCCAGCCGCAACGTCTCGCCTTGGGGGCTGATCATCGGCGGCGAGGAACTGCACAACAACCACCACACCTTCCCGACCTCGGCCAAGCTGTCGATCAAGTGGTGGGAATTCGACCTGGGCTGGGGCTACATCCAGCTGTTCCGCGCGCTGGGCCTGGCGCGGGTGCGCAAGCTGCCGCCCAAGGCGCGCCTGGGCGAGGTACGCCCGCTGGTGGACACCGCGCTGCTGCAAAGCGTGATCGCCAACCGCTACGACCTGATGGCGCGCTACGCCCGCGAGCTGCGCCGCGCGCTGCGCGAGGAATTGCGCCGTGCGCGCGCCGCGGGCGGCGAGCCGTCCCGCTTGCGCGCGCTGCGCGCCGCGCGCCGCCTGGTGGTGCGCGAGCCCGACATGCTGGATGCTCCGGCGCGCGCGGTGATCGACGCCGCGGCGTCCGACAGCTCCGGGCTGCGCACCCTGCTGCGCATGCGCGAAGAACTCAGCGAAGTGTGGCTGCACTCCTCGGCCTCGGCGGAGCAGCTGCGCCAGCGCCTGCAGGACTGGTGCCAGCGCGCCGAGCACAGCGGCATCGCCGCGCTGCGATCCTTGTCCCTGCAGGTGCGCAGCTACGCCTGAAGCCCGGCCCAGCGGGCCGGGGGGGGCGAGCCGGGCGTGCCGGCGCGCCCCCTGGGACACGACAGCGCGCAGGGCCGCGCGCACGATCTGCCGGGGGCTACTGCAACTGCTGTTGCAGGATGTTCAGGATGTTGGATTCCGAGGCCGCGGCATCGGAGCCGCCGTCCAGCGACTTGACCGTGACCTGCGAGCCCGTGCCGGCCGCTTGTACGGAAATGCGCAGATTCTCCGGCTTGACCGTCTGGTTCTTGTGGCCGAACAGCTTGCCGAAAAAGCCTTCCTTGTCCTTCTCGGCCTTCAGCGCGGCCTGCGGGTCCACGTAGCGCACGTCGAAGCTTCCCGCGCTGCGGTCGCGTTCGGTGACCGTGAATCCGGCGGTGTTCAGCGCCAGGCTGACGCGGCGCCACGCCTGCTCCATGTCGTCGGGCAGCTGCAGCGCGCGGCCGCCGTCGATCAGCACGGCACGCGGCGCCTGCCGGGCCTGCTGCTGCGCGGAGGCGATCTCGGCCTTGGCCTGCGCATCGCTGGCACCCAGGCTGACCATGAGCTTGCGCAGGAAGATCTCGTCCAGGGTGGGATCCGGCGTGCCGGGCTGCCAGGTGGTCTGCGTGTGCTGGGTGTCGGTGTAGACCTCCACCATGGTCTGGTGACTGATGAAAATCTGCGTGGCCTTGCCGTCCGGGCTGCGCTCGAACACCGTGCGGTAGCGGTCGCGCTCGCCGGTGTCGTACAGGCTGTCGAACACCTTGCCCAGGTATTTGCGGATCAGGTCCTGCGGAAGCTTGGCGTGGTTCTCGGCCCAGTCGGTCTGCATCACCCCGATTTCACGGTTGGCCTCGGTGAGATAGAAACCGTTCTGCTGCCAGAAGGTCTGCACCTTGTCCCACAGCGCCTGCGGCGGCGCGTCGATCACCAGCCAGCGCTGGGTGCCCTTCTGCTCGATGTGCATGCCCGGGAAATCCGGCAGCACCGCATGGCTCTGCACCTGCTGCTGGGTCTGCTGCACGGTGCTCTGGTAGGCCAGCGCGCTGACCGAATCCTGGCGGGCCGGGCCCTCGGGCACCACATAGCGCTGGTTGCGCGCCAGTTGGGTGAGGTCGGGGGGAATGTCCAGCGTCGGGCCGGCCTTGGCGCTCTGGTAGTCCACGTCGTGACCCTGGAAGGTGTCTCCGAGCGAGGAGCAGCCGCCGAGCGCGAAGGCCGCGGCAAGTGCCGCGGCCAGGCAGGACAGACGCGCGTGGGGCAGGCTGCGTACGGGGTTTCGGCGCATAGCGTGAGTGGTCAGTGAAGAACGGGAATGCCCAGCGCGGCCAGCGCGGCGCGAAGTTCGTCGTGCCGGCTGCTCAGGGGCACCAGCGGCAGTCGGATGCCGCCCTCGATGCGGCCCATCGCGGCCAGCGCCCACTTCACCGCGGTGGGGTTGGGCTCGCACATCAGCAGGGTGTTCAGATCCATCATGCGCATGTGCATGTCGGTGGCCTCGCGCGCGCGCCCGGCCACCGCGGCCATGCACATGTCGTGCATCAGGCGGGGCGCCACGTTGGCGGTGACGCTGACGTTGCCCTTGCCCCCCACCAGCATCAGTGCCAGTGCGGTGAAGTCGTCGCCGGAGTAGACCGCGAAATCCTTCGGGGCCTTGCGCAGGATCTGCAGCGCGCGGTCGATGTTGCCGGTGGCTTCCTTGATGCCCACGATGTTGGGGATGCCCGCCAGGCGCAGCACCGTGTCGGCCTGCACGTCGGCCACGGTGCGCCCCGGCACGTTGTACAGCACCATCGGGATGTCCGCGGCTTCGGCGATGGCGCGGAAATGGCGGTAGATGCCTTCCTGGGTGGGCTTGTTGTAGTAGGGCACGACCTGCAGCGTGCAGTCGGCGCCCACCTCGCGGCAGAAATGCGAAAGCTCGATGGCCTCGGCCGTGGAGTTGGCGCCGGCGCCGGCCATGATCGGAACGCGCCCGGCCGCCTGCTCGACCGCGACCCGGATGATCTGCTGGTGCTCCTCGACGTCGACCGTCGGGGACTCTCCGGTGGTTCCGACGACCCCGATGCAATCGGTGCCTTCGGCGATGTGCCAGTCGATGAGGCGGCGCAGCGCGTCGAAGTCGACGCTGCCGTCCTCGTGCATGGGCGTGACCAGGGCCACGATGCTGCCAGTGATGGTGTTCATGCCAGCCGCTTGGAGAAATTCACAGATTGTACTTGGGCGGATCCGTGGCCATGTCGACGGGGGCGCTTTCGCGCACGGCGCAGATTCGTTGCAGGAAAGCGGGGCGGGGCACGGCCTGGAACCCGTCCTCGAAGGCCACCACGCGCAGTTCGCCGCGCACGGCCTCGAGCAGCTCGCCCGGGCGCAGCAGGAACTGCTCGCGGGCCGGACGCCCGACGGTCTGCTGCCCCTGCGCGAAGGTCTCGTAGATGAGCACGCCGCCCTCGTCCACGCTGTGCACGATGTGCGGCAACAGCGGGCGCCACAGGTAGTTGGTGACCACCACCGCGCCGAAGCGCTGGCGCAGCGGCCAGGGCGCGTTCTCCAGGTCGGCCTGCAGGGTCCGCACGCCGGGCAGCCCGCGCAGGGGCTGCAGCGACAGGGCGTCGCGGTCTACGCCCAGCACCCGATGGCCGGCCGCGGCCAGCGCGCGCGCATGACGCCCGCTGCCGCAGGCCAGGTCGAGCACCTCGGCCCCGGGCCGGATGAGCGGCGCGAAGCGCAGCACCCACGCCGAGGCGGCGAGGGGGGAAGCGTGCTCGCCCGGGGGCGTCGTGGGAGGGTTCATGGCTGCGGGCCCGGCGGCCCCTGGGTGCTCGGATGCATGCGCGCATTCAAGCACAGGGCGGGCGCCCGGTGCCCGACTTCGCGCCGGCGCAAAGCCTGCCGAGCGCCCGCGGCTGCGCAGGTGTTGCGCGAGGGGCCCCTTAGAATGCTCCGAGCGGTCTGTCAAGTTCCGCGGCGCCTGCGCGCAGCTGCCCGTTTTTTGGGCATCACCGAGCGGACACGCATAAATGCAGGCTTTGCCGCGTTGCGCAGGCGGGTCTATCCCCATTCGATGGGGATAAGTAACGTGCGGTTCCGCCGCCCGGATCGGCCGCCTGTGTTGTCCACAATTCTTCGGGTTTATCCACAAGCGTCGATGGGAACCAGCAAGCGGGATACTTACAGCGAAGCGTCGATTCGCGTGCTCAAGGGGCTGGAGCCGGTCAGGCAGCGCCCGGGCATGTACACCTCCACCGTCCATCCCCTGCACATCGTGCAGGAGGTCATCGACAACTGCGCGGACGAGGCGCTGGCGGGGCATGCGGGACGCATCGACGTGATCGTGCATGCCGACGGCAGCGTGACCGTGCAGGACGACGGCCGGGGCATTCCGGTGGGCCTGCACCCGGACGAGGGCGTGCCGGTGGTCGAACTGGTGTTCACCCAGCTCCACGCGGGGGGCAAGTTCGACAAGCTCGACGCCGGCGCGGCCTACCGCTTCTCCGGCGGCCTGCACGGGGTCGGGGTCAGCGTCACCAACGCGCTGTCCAAGCGCCTGGAAGTGGAAGTGCATCGCGAAGGCCAGGCCAGTTTCCTGGCCTTCGCCGAGGGTGCGCCGGTTCAGGCCCTGCAAAGCCGCCCGCTGGCCCGGGGCGAAGCGCGCAACGGCACGCGCGTGCGCGTGTGGCCGGATGCGCGGTATTTCGAATCCACCCAGTTGCCCCTGGGGGACTTGCAGCATCTGTTGCGCAGCAAGGCGGTGCTGCTGCCCGGGCTCAACGTGCGCCTGCATGTGGAAAAAAGCGCCGAGACCCATGAATGGCGTTATGAGCAGGGCCTGCGGGGCTATCTGCGCCAGGCGCTGGGCGACACGCCGGTATTGCTCGAATTCGAAGGCCAGGGCGCGGCCGAGGCGCAGACCGAGGGTTTCGCGCCCGGCGAGGGCGCCTCGTGGTGCGTGGCCTTCAGCGCCGAGGGCAGCGTGTTGCGCGAGTCCTACGTGAACCTGATTCCCACGCCGGCCGGCGGCACCCACGACGCGGGGCTGCGCGAGGGACTCTTCCAGGCGGTCAAGGGATTCATCGAATTGCACGCGCTGTCGCCCAAGGGACTTCGGGTGCTGCCGGAGGATGTGTTCTCGCGCGCCTCCTACGTGTTGTCGGCCAAGGTGCTGGACCCGCAGTTCCAGGGCCAGATGAAGGAGCGCCTGAACAGCCGCGACGCCGTGCGCCTGGTCTCGGGCTTCGTGCGCCCCGCGCTCGAGCTGTGGCTGAGCCAGCATGTGGAGCAGGGCAAGGCGCTGGCCGAGCTGGTGATCGCCCAGGCGCAAAGTCGCCAGCGCGCGGCGCAGCGTGTCGAGCGTCGCAAGGGCTCGGGCATCGCGGTGCTGCCGGGCAAGCTCACCGATTGCGAGAGTCGTGACATTTCCCGCAACGAGTTGTTCCTGGTGGAGGGCGACTCGGCCGGAGGCTCGGCGAAGATGGGGCGCGACAAGGAGTTCCAGGCCGTGCTGCCGCTGCGCGGCAAGGTGCTCAACTCCTGGGAGGTCGAGCGCGACCGGTTGTTCGCCAACCAGGAGATCCACGACATCGCGGTGGCCATCGGCCTGGATCCGCACGGCCTGCACGACGACATCGACCTGTCGGGCCTGCGCTACGGCAAGATTTGCATTCTCAGCGATGCCGATGTCGACGGCTCGCACATCCAGGTGCTGCTGCTCACCTTGTTCCTGCGCCATTTCCCGCAGCTGGTGCAGCGCGGGCATGTGTACGTCGCGCGTCCCCCGCTGTACCGCGTGGACGCGCCGGCGCGCGGCAGGAAGCCGGCGGCCAAGCTGTACGCGCTGGACGATGGCGAGCTGCAGGCGATCTGCGACCGCCTGCGCAAGGACGGCCTGCGCGAAGGCGCCTGGAGCGTGTCGCGCTTCAAGGGCCTGGGCGAGATGAGCGCCGAGCAGTTGTGGGAAACCACCCTCAATCCCGACACGCGGCGCCTGCCGCAGGTGGGCTTCGGCGGCCAGGGCAGCGAGGCCACCGCCGAGTTGTTCACGCGCCTGATGGGCAAGGGCGAGGCGCAGGCCCGGCGCGAACTCATGGAGACCTTCGGCGACCGCGTCGAAGTCGATGTCTGAATCCCCCGTCACGATGAGCAACACTCCCGCGCAACCCAACGGCGCCGACCCGTCCGGCGCCACTCCCGACCTGTTCGCAGCCGCCGCCGTCGAGGACGGCGAAGCGCTGGCGCTGGCCGATTTCGCGCGCCAAGCCTACCTGGACTATGCCATCTCGGTGGTCAAGGGGCGCGCGCTGCCCGACGTGTGCGACGGCCTCAAGCCGGTGCAGCGGCGCATCCTGTACTCCATGGATCGCATGGGCCTGGGCGCCGGCGCACGGCCTGTGAAGTCCGCGCGCGTGGTCGGGGACGTGCTGGGCAAGTTCCATCCCCACGGAGACCAGGCCGCCTACGACGCGCTGGTACGTCTGGCCCAGGATTTCGCGCAACGCTATCCCCTGATCGATGGCCAGGGCAACTTCGGCTCGCGCGATGGCGACGGCGCGGCGGCGATGCGCTACACCGAGGCGCGCCTCACCCCCATCGCGCGCCTGTTGCTGGAGGAGGTCGACCAGGGCACGGTGGACTTCCAGCCCAACTACGACGGATCCACGCAGGAGCCGCGCCTGCTGCCGGCGCGCCTGCCCATGCTGCTGCTCAATGGCGCCAGCGGCATCGCCGTGGGCATGGCCACCGAGATCCCGGCGCACAACCTGCGCGAGGTGGCGGCCGCCTGCGTGGCCATGCTGAAAAAGCCCGCCATCGGACTGGACGAGTTGCTCGAGCTGATCCCGGGGCCGGATTTCGCCACCGCCGGGCAGGTCATCAGCAGCGCCGCCGACATCCGCGCCGCCTATGCCAGCGGCCGTGGCAGCCTGAAGGTGCGCGCGCGCTGGAAGGTGGAGGAGCTGGCGCGAGGCCAATGGCAGCTGGTGGTGCACGAGCTGCCCCCCGGCGCGTCCGCGCAGCGCGTGATGCAGGAAATCGAGGAACTCACCGACCCCAAGCCCAAGGCGGGCAAGAAGGCCATCAGCGCCGAGCAGCAGCAAATGCGCCAGACCGTGCTGGGCGTGCTCGACGGCGTGCGCGACGAGTCGGGGCGCGACGCCGCGGTACGCCTGGTGTTCGAGCCGCGCAGCTCGCGCACCCCGGTGGAGGAACTGGTCTCGGTGCTGCTGTCGACCACCAGCCTGGAGACCAGTGTCGCGCTCAACCTGGTGATGATCGGCGCCGACGGCAAGCCGCGCCAGAAGTCCCTGCTGGACCTGTTGCAGGAATGGACCGGATTCCGGCTCCAGACCGTGCGCAGGCGCAGCGCGCATCGCCTGCAGCAGGTGCTCGACCGCCTGCACATCCTCGAGGGGCGGCGCGCGGTGCTGCTCAACATCGACGAGGTGATTCGCATCATTCGCGAAAGCGACGAGCCCAAGCCCGCGCTGATGCAGCATTTCGCGCTGAGCGAGCGCCAGGCCGAGGACATCCTGGAAATCCGCCTGCGCCAACTCGCGCGCCTGGAGGCCATTCGCATCGAACAGGAGATCGCGCGCCTGCAGGAGGAGCAGCAGGAGCTGCGCACCCTGCTGGACGACGACAAGGCGCTGCGCCGTCGCGTGATCAAGGAGATCGAGGCCGACGCGCGCCAGCATGGCGACGAGCGCCGCACCCTGCTGCAGGAGCAGAGCCGCGCCTCGCTGGAGTTGCGCGTGCCCGACGAGCCGGTGACCGTCGTCGTCTCGCGCATGGGCTGGCTGCGTGCCCTCAAGGGCCACGGCATCGATGCCGCCGGCCTGGGGTTCAAGCCCGGTGACGCGCTGGGCGAGGTCTTCGCCTGCCGCAGTACCGACACCCTGTGGGTGCTGGGCAGCGACGGGCGCGCCTACAGCCTGGGCGTGGCCCAGCTGCCCGGCGGGCGCGGCGACGGGCTGCCGGTGACGCGGTTCATCGATCCGCCCGCGGGCACCGCCCCCGCGCACTACTGGTGCGGGCCGCCGGACACGCCTCTGTGGCTGGCCGTCAGCGGGGGCTATGGCTTCGTGGCGCCGGCCGACAGCCTGGGCAGCCGCCAGCGCGCTGGCAAGACCTTCGTCACCCTGGAAGCCGGCGAAACCCTGCTGGCGCCGCAGGCGTTGCGCTGGACCGACGAATCCGGCACGCAGCACCAGGCCCGGCACGCCGCGGTGCTCGACAGCGAGGGCCGGCTGCTTCTGTTCGACATCGGGGAATTGCGCGAACTGCCTCGCGGCGGTCGTGGCGTGCAACTCATGGCCCTGCAGCCCGGCCAATCGGTGGTGGCGGCGCTGGCGCTGGGCGAGGGCGATGCCCTGGAGCTCAGCGGCAAGGGCCGAGGCGGGAAGGAGCGCAGCCAGCAGCTGTCGGCGCGAGCCTTGCAGGAATTCATCGCACGCCGGGCGCGCAGAGGCAAGTCCATCGCCGGTCTGAACGGCCAGGCCCTGCGCCGCGCCTGAGGGCGGGTTCGCGCCGGCCCGCTCCCGTGCCTGCCGGCGCGAGTTCCGGCGGGCGCCTCGGGCGCTCCCGCGGCGCGTCGCGGGCTCAGTCGTCGAGTTGCGCGATCAGCTCGATCTCGACGGCGGCGCCCATGGGCAGCTGGGCCACGCCGAAGGCGCTGCGCGCATGCTGGCCGGCCGCGCCGAACACCTCGCCCAGCAATTCCGAGGCGCCGTTGATCACCAGGTGGTGTTCGGTGTAATCGGGCGCGGAGTTCACCAGGCCCAGCAGCTTGACAATGCGGCGCACGCGGCCCAGGTCGCCGCAGGCGGCGTGCAGGGTGCCCATCAGGTCGATGGCCACGGAGCGCGCGGCCTCGCGGCCCTGTGCCGTGTTCAGCTCGCGCCCGAGCTGGCCGGACAGCACCTTGCCGTCGCGCTTGCTGATGTGGCCGGACAGGAACACCAGATTGCCGCTTTGCACGAAGGGCAGGTAGGCCGCCGCCGGGGTGGCGACGGAGGGCAGGGTGATGCCCAGGCTCTGCAACTTGTCATGGACGGACATGAGGGATTTCCTTGTGAACGGTGGGGGTGGCGCACGCAGGGTGCGTGGAGCAAAAGCCAGGCGGCGCGCATCGCGCGCCATCGCCGCAGCATAGCCAATCCCGTCGCGGCGCGGCCAGGAAGCCAAGCGAATCAAGGGGCTGCGTGCTACACTTCGGGTCTTGTCGGAGCGGCCACAGTTTGCCGCACCGACTGTCGAACTCGACTCCTGCCGGCCCCTGCGCCGGCTGTCCGCCTCGATGGCGAACTGGCGTTTCGGCCCGCTCCCCGCGGGTGCGGTCGCGGCAAGGGCTTCAGGCCAGCCGCGGCAGCGAACGAAACGGTCATCGTGGTTTCCCGCGCACCGCATCCACAACCTTCGGCGCGCGGGCTCCGAAAGCATCCATGACTTTTGCATCCCTCGGGCTCAGCGAGCCCATCCTGCTTGCCATCAGCGAGCAAGGCTACACCACGCCCACCCCGATCCAGGCCCAGGGCATTCCCGCGGTGCTCGCCGGCGGCGACCTGCTGGCCGCGGCGCAGACCGGAACCGGCAAGACCGCGGCGTTCACGCTGCCGCTGCTGCATCGCCTCAGCGAGGCGCAGCCGGCCCGCAACGCGCGAGGCCAGGTGATTCCCCGCGTGCTGGTGCTGGTGCCCACGCGCGAACTGGCGGCCCAGGTGGCCGAGAACGTGCGCGACTACGGAAAGCATCTGAAGCTGCGCAGCATGGTCATGTACGGCGGCGTGGGCATGCAGCCCCAGATCGACGCCCTGCGCCGGGGCGTGGACATTGTCGTGGCCACCCCCGGGCGCATGCTCGACCACCAGGGCCAGCGCACCCTGGACCTGTCGGCCATCGACACCCTGGTGCTGGACGAAGCCGACCGCATGCTCGACATGGGTTTCATCCACGACATCCGCAAGGTGCTCGCGCTGCTGCCGCGCAAGCGCCAGAACCTGCTGTTCTCGGCCACCTTCTCGGACGAGATCAAGGCCCTGGCCAACACCCTGTTGAACCAGCCCAAGGTGATCGAGGTGGCCCGCCGCAACATCGCGGCGGCCACCGTGCGCCAGACCGTGCACCCGGTGGGCCGCGACCGCAAGCGCGAACTGCTGACCCACCTGATCCGCGAACGCAACTGGTGGCAGGTGCTGGTGTTCATGCGCACCAAGCACGGCGCCAACCGCCTGGCCGAGCAGTTGCGCGGCGATGGCATCGGCGCCGACGCCATCCACGGCAACAAGAGCCAGGGCGCGCGCACGCGTGCGCTGGCGGATTTCAAGAGCGGCAAGCTGCAGGTGCTGGTGGCCACCGACATCGCGGCGCGCGGAATCGACATCGACCAGCTCCCGCTGGTCGTCAACTACGAGCTGCCGAACGTTCCCGAGGACT
>DAIDHU010000421.1 GCA_027451915.1 Thiomonas sp.
GCATAGTTGCTCCAGAAATACTGGAACAGGTAGATCCCGGTGAGCAGGAACAGTGCGCCCACGGCATAGGACAGCGAAGGGCCGCTCCAGCGGCGCAACATCGACAGCGTGGGCTGGCCGAGTGTGAGCATCAGCAGCATCAGTGCCGACAGCGCGATGCCGTAGACCACCACGGCCAGCCCGGCCAGCGCGTAGTTGCCCACGGCCAGCGGTAGCATCAGGATGCCGATCACCACCGGCAGGGTGCAGCTGTGGGACGCCGCACCATAGGCCACCCCGAAAGTGATGAGTTCGCCGCGCCGACCGCCTTTTCCCCCGCGCAACAGACGTTCGTACAGCGCCCGCCCGGGCAGATGCTGGGTCAGGTGGCTCAACGAGGCCCCGCGCCCGGTCAGCATCAGCACGCCCAGCGCGGCGAAGGCCACACCCACCAGCGGAATCAGGTAGATCAGCACGTTGTAGATCGCCGCGCCGACGGCCATGACCAGGATGCCGCCCGCGGCCGACACGCCGATGATGCCGACGGCGATCCACCAGGCGGCGGCGAACAGGCTGCCCGCGCGGGGAGCCTCCCGGCTATCGACGAAATACGTGAGAAAAGCCGGGGTGATGGCGATGCTGCACGGCGAGAAGAACGATGCTGATCCAGCTAACACCGCCAGGCCGAGCACCAGATCAGCCGGCAGCACCGGCAGTCCCTGCGCATGGAACAGGGCGCGGCCCACGACCTGCGTATAGACCCAGTGCCCGCCGAAGAACAGCCCGACGAGCATGGCCAGGGTCATCGCTGCGCCCGCCAGGGTCGCCGGCCCGCGCGCCGGCCGGGCCTTGCCCGATCTGTCCGATTCCGTCCCCGCCTTGCTCGTCCTGCTCATGTTGCTTGTTCTCCGTTGTTCATACACTGCGAGCACCGCGCGCCGCCTTGCGCTTGCGCAGGGCTAGCGGCAGCGCAGCGCCTGCCGCCATCAGCGCGGCACTGATCCCGTAGATCGCGGCATAGCTTCCCGGCTCGCGCAGCACCAGCGGCGCACCTAGGAGGCCCAGGCCCATCGCCCGGCCCATGTTGTGCGAGAAGTTGAACAGGGCCCCGGCCTCGCCGGCTGCCGCTTGCGGCACGTCGCTCAGCGCGGTCAGCGCCGTGGGCGCCAGCGGCAAGGCCATGCCGAAGCCCGCGGCCGTCATCACGGCAAGCAGGGCCGGCCGCGACGGGTGCAGCCCGAGCAGCGCCAGCGCGACGAAACTGACCGCCATCAGCGCGAAGCCCGCGACCCATGGGGGCAGCGGCCCGAGGAGATCGGTGATGCGCCCGCCCCACACCCCCACCACGATGGCGGTAAGGGCCAGGGGCAGCAGCGCGTTGGTCGCGGCCAGCCCCGTATAGCCCTCGACGTACTGCAGCTGCAGGGGCACGAACATCATGGCGGAGAACATTCCCACGCACACCAACCAGGTGCCGAGGTTGCCCAGCACGAAGGGCCGGCTGCGGTATAGACCCAGGTCGAGCAGCGGCCGCTTGTCGGTCTTCTGATGAATCCACAGCAGCGCCATGGCCACGCCGAAGACCCCGTAGAGCATCCAGGCCATCGCGTACATCACTTGGCCTGTGGCGGCCGCCAGGCCGGCCTGCATGGTGTCCATGCCCGAGGCCGACAGGGCCACCACAAAAGCCGAGAAGCCCGCCAGGAACAGCACCGAGCCCACCCAGTCGACGGATTCATCGCTTCGCGGCAGCTCCTCGATCGCGACCGCACCCCACAGCCACAGCAGTGCCGCCGGAAGCGCCGGCAGCCACATCAGCGAGCGC
>DAIDHU010000422.1 GCA_027451915.1 Thiomonas sp.
CCAGGCCGCCGGGGGCGGCAAGCAGCACCGGCAGGCAGTCGGCGACCAGCACGCTGGCGGCCAGGCCGGGCCGCGTCACCAGCGAAGCGTCCGCGCGCGGGCATCCGGCCTGCGTGGCGCGCGCGGCCTCCAGATCGACCACGTCACGGCCATGCACCTGCTCCAGCCAGACCGGCCGCGCACCTGCGAGCATGCCGGCCAGGATTTCGCGGTTCTCCGCCACGGTCCGGGGATGGTCGCCGACATGGGCGCCCAGGTTCATGCCGCCGCCGCCGTCGCCGCCGGCATAGGCGCCGTCGCTGCGCCCTCCCCGGCGCCCCGTGAACAGGCCGCGCACCCGCGGGTTGCCCGGCCACACCGTCTCGATCCAACCTGTAGGCCAGCGCGGGTTCACGGGGCCCTCCCCTCGGCTGGCGCCTCCCAGCCGGCGGCGTCCAGCAGGGCCGCGTCCCCGCCCAGTTCGCTCCACTGCGCGAGAATGTCGGCGGCCACCGGCGAGCGCCATTGCATCGCTTCGCCGCTGCGCGGATGCCGCAGGCGCAGCAACACGGCGTGCAGGGCCTGGCGCCGCAGCGCGCACGGGTCGCCGCGGCGGCCGTACAGCGGGTCGCCCAGCAGCGGCAGGCCGATGTGCTGGGCGTGCACCCGGATCTGGTGGGTGCGCCCGGTTTCCAGCACGCAGCGCAAGGCGGTGACGGTTCCGAACCGGCCCTGGCAGGAGCCCAGGGCGCGGAACTGGGTGCGCGCCGGCTTCGCGCCGGCCACCACGGCCATGCGCAGCCGATCCCGCGGATGGCGCCCGATGGGCGCATCCACCCAGACCGGCGCCGGCAACTCCCCCCAGGCCAGCGCCAGGTACTGGCGGCTGACGCTGCGCGCCTGCAGCTGGCGCACCAGGTCGGTCTGCGCGGCCAGGCTGCGCGCCACCACCATGAGGCCGCTGGTGTCCTTGTCCAGCCGGTGCACGATGCCCGCGCGGGGCAAGGCTGCCGACTCGGGAAAGCGGGCCAGCAGGCCGTTGAGCAGGGTGCCGCTCCAGTGCCCGGCCGCCGGATGCACCACCAGGCCGGCCGGCTTGTCGATGACGGCGAGGTCCGCATCGCTCCACAGCACGTTCAGTTCCATGGATTGCGGCGCGAAAGCCGCGGCCTCCGGCTCCTCGGGCAGTTCCAGCACCAGGCGCGCGCCGGCACGCGCCTTGCTGCGCGGCTGCCCGACGGCCTCGCCCATGCGCACCAGGCCGGCCTCGCACCAGGCTCGCAGCCGGGTGCGCGAGAACTGGGCGAACAGCTGCGCCAGCACCTTGTCCAGGCGCTCCCCGGCGGCCTCCGGCGGCACTACCGCCTGCAGGGTCTGGGGGCCGGCAGCCAGCTGCGGCTCCGCGGCATCGTCGGCATCGCCCAGCTCGTCGACCCGGACCGCTTCCCGCCCGGACAGGCCGTCGGGCGCGGCTTCGGCCTCGTGGATCGGGGCGGCGGAGGATGGGGATGCGCGCATCGCGCCAGCATAGTGCAGCCACCAGTCGGCGGCGCCCGCCCAAGGCCCAGGCCCCGCCCCGGCCGAGGGGCTTCCTATAATGCCGTCCCTGGCGCCACTCCATCGAACCCCGCCGTGAACCGTATCTCCTTTTCATCCGGCGCGAGCTGCTCGCGCTGGCTGCTGCGCCTGCTGCTCGCCTCCAGCGTGCTGGCCCTGGGCGCCTGCGCGTCCACGAGCGATACCGACATCACCGCGGGCTGGTCCGCCGCCAAGCTGTATCGCGAGGCCAGCGACGAAATGGCCAACGGCGCCTACGACACGGCGACCAAGTACTTCGAGAAGCTGGAATCTCGCTATCCCTATGGCGTGCTGGCGCAACAGGCCCTGATGGAAGTGGCCTACGGCTACTACAAGCAGGGTGAGCGCGCGCAGGCGGTGGCCGCCTGCGACCGCTTCCTGAAGATCTACCCCAACAACCCCTATGTGGACTACGTGCTCTACCTCAAGGGGTTGAGCAATTTCTACGCGAACCAGACGATCTTCACGCAACTGGCCGACCAGGCTGCCTACGAGCGCGACCAGCGCGGGGCGAAGGAATCCTACGAGGCCTTCCGCGAGCTGGTCACGCGCTTCCCGGACAGCAAGTACAGCCAGGACGCGCGCGAGCGCATGCGCTACATCGTCAACTCGCTGGGCCAGTACGACGCCCACGTGGCGCTGTTCTACTTCAACCGCGGCGCCTATGTGGCCGCGGCAGACCGTGCGCAGAACACCCTGCGCGAGTATCCCGACACACCGGCCACCCAGCTGGCGCTGGGCGTGCTGATGAACAGCTACGACCGCCTGGGCCTGACCCAGCTGCGCGACGATACCCAGCGCGTGCTGCGCCTGAACTACCCGAACAGCCCCTACCTCAGCGGGCCTCTGCCGACCAGCCATCCCTCGTGGTGGCGCCTGTGGTGAGGCAGGC
>DAIDHU010000423.1 GCA_027451915.1 Thiomonas sp.
GGCATCGAGTACCTGTTCATGGGGGTGGTGGGGGGCATCGGTGACCTGTGGGGCGCCGTGCTGGGCTCCTCGCTGTACTCGCTGCTGCGCCAGTGGCTGCAGGACCTGTTGCCGCACCTGCTGGGGCGCAGCGGCAACTTCGAGGGCCTGGCCTTCGGGGTGCTGATGATCCTGATCCTGCAGCGCGCCCCCGAAGGCCTGTGGGCGCGGCTGCGCGCGCTGGGGGCGCGCTGGAACACGGCGGGCTCGCTGCCCCGGCGCCCCGGCGCGCCGGTGCTGGCCGAGCGCGCGCGCCCGGCCGCCGGCGAGGTGGTGTTGCGGGTGCGCGAGCTGAGCAAGCGCTTCGGCGGGCTCATCGCCAACAACGCCATCAGCTTCGAGGTGCGCGCCGGCGAGGTGCTGGCGCTGATCGGGCCCAACGGGGCCGGCAAGAGCACCCTGTTCAACTGCATCTCCCAGGTCGACCGGGCCAGCTCGGGCGAAGTGCATTTCCGCGAGCGCGCGGTGCACCGGCTGGATTCGCGCGCGGTGGCCGCGCTGGGCCTGAGCCGCACCTTCCAGCATGTGCGCCTGCTGCCGCGCATGAGCGTGCTGGACAACGTGGCGCTGGGCGCGCACTTGCGGGGGCACCACAGTTTCGTGGCCTCGGCCTGGCGCCTGGACCGCGCGCAGGAGGCCTCGATCCAGGCCACCGCCTGGCAGCAACTCGAGCGCTGCGGCCTGGCCGAGCATGCGCACGCGCCGGCGGGCAGCCTGCCGCTGGGCCTGCAGCGGGTGGTGGAGATCGCGCGCGCGCTGGCGACGGACCCCTGCCTGCTGCTGCTGGACGAGCCGGCCGCGGGGCTGCGCTACCTGGAGAAGCGCAACCTGGCGCAGCTGCTCCAGCAGTTGCGCGCGCAGGGCCTGGCCATCCTGCTGGTCGAGCATGACCTGGATTTCGTCATGGGACTTGCCGACCGCGTGGTGGCCATGGACTTCGGGGAGAAGATCGCCGAGGGGCTGCCGCGCGAGGTGCAGAAGCACCCGGCGGTGATCGAGGCCTACCTGGGCGGGCTCGACGAGCCGGCGCCGCAAGGGGAGGGGGCATGAGCGCGCTCGCCGGGATCGGGACGCAGGATCGGCCGCTGCTGGGCGTGCGAGGCCTGAGCGTGAGCTACGGCAAGGTGCAGGCGCTGCGCGGCGTGGACCTGGAGGTGCCGCAGGGAAGCATCGTGACCGTGATCGGCCCCAACGGCGCGGGCAAGACCACGCTGCTGGGCGCGGTGATGGGCCTGCTGCGCGCCGGCGGCCAGGTGGTGTTCGACGGACGCGACCTGGCGCGCGCCGACGCGCAGCAGCGCGTGGAGGCCGGCATCGGGCTGGTGACCGAGAAGCGGGACCTGTTCGGCTCCATGAGCGTGCACGACAACCTTCTGCTGGGCGCCTTCCGGCGGCGCGACGGGCGCGCGGCGCGCCAGCGCGAGCTCGAGCGGGTGTACGAACTGTTTCCGCGTCTGAAGGAGCGGCGCGCGCAGGCGGCGCAGACCCTGTCGGGCGGCGAGCGCCAGATGCTGGCTCTGGGGCGCGCGCTGATGGGCGCGCCGCGCCTGCTCATGCTCGACGAGCCCAGCCTGGGGCTGGCCCCGCGCATCGTGCGCGAGGTGCTGCACGCGGTGGCGCGATTGCGCGACGCCGGCATGAGCGTGCTGCTGATCGAGCAGAACGCGCGCGCGGCGCTGCAGGTGGCCGACTTCGGCTACGTGCTGGAGCTGGGCGAGGTGTCCATGCACGGCCCGGCGCGGCAGCTGCTGCACGACCCCAAGGTGGAAGCCACCTACCTGGGCATGCTCAAGGATTGAATGCTCGGCGTGCAGCGGGCGCGCCGGGCGCGCTCGCATTGCGCCGCGTGGATGTATGCTGGACGCTGCCGCGCGGACGACGCGGCCATGCCTTCGAGGACTCCGCCATGAACCATCGTATTGCGCCCGCCGAGCTGCGCCGCGAGGCTCCCGCCGAACTGCTGCAGCGCCTGGGCGCGCGCTTCGGGGATGCCTTCAGCACCGCGCGCGCGGTGTGCGAGCAGCATGGGCGCGACGAATCCCCCTTCGACGTCGCCCCGCCTTCGGGCGTGGTGTACTGCGGCAGCACCGAGGACGTGGCCGATGCGGTGCGCCTGTGCGCCGCGCACGCCGTGCCGGTCATCGCCTTCGGCGCCGGCTCCTCGCTGGAGGGGCAGCTGCTGGCCGTGCAGGGCGGCATCACGCTGGATCTCACGCGCATGAACCAGGTGCTCGAGGTCGCCGCCGAGGACATGCTGGCCACCGTGCAGGCCGGGGTGACGCGCCTGCAGCTCAACGAGGAATTGCGCCACAGCGGCCTGCTCTTCCCCATCGATCCCGGTGCCGACGCCACGCTGGGCGGCATGACCGCCACGCGCGCCAGCGGCACCAATGCCGTGCGCTACGGCACCATGCGCGACAACGTGCTGGCGCTCACCGTGGTCCTGGCCGACGGCCGCGTGGTGCGCACCGGCACGCGCGCCCGCAAGAGCAGCGCCGGCTACGACCTCACCCGCCTGTTCATCGGCAGCGAGGGCACCCTGGGCATCGTCACCGAGGTCACGCTGCGCCTGCATCCGCAGCCGCAGGCGGTGGCCGCGGCGGTGTGCTCCTTTCCCGACGTGGCCAGCGCGGTGGACTGCACCATCGAGCTGATCCAGGCGGCGGTGCCGATCGCCCGCTGCGAACTCATGGACGAGCACGCGGTGCGCGCGGTCAACGCCCACGACCACCTGGGCCTGCCCGAGCAGCCCCTGCTGCTCATGGAATTCCACGGCACTCCGGACGGCGTGCGCGAGCAGGCGCAGACCACGCAGGAAATCGCCGCCGGCCACCAGGGCTCGGACTTCGCCTGGGCGGACACGCCGGAGGAGCGCACCCGCTTGTGGAAGGCGCGGCACCACGCCTACCTGTCGGCGCTGCAGACCCGTCCCGGTTGCCGTTGCGTGACCACCGACACCTGCGTGCCCATCTCGCGCCTGGCCGAGAGCATCAACGACACCGTGGCCGAGGCCGATGCGGCCGGACTGCCGTATTTCGTGGTCGGCCACGTGGGCGATGGCAATTTCCATGTCGGCTATCTGATCGACCCGCTGCGCCCCGAGGAGCGCGAACTGGCCGAGACCCTCAACGCCAGCCTGGTGCGCCGCGCGCTGCGCCTGGGGGGCACCTGCACGGGCGAGCATGGCGTGGGCCTGCACAAGCAGGAATTCCTGCGCGAGGAGGCGGGCGAACTGGCCATCGAGCTCATGCGCACGCTCAAGCAGGCGCTGGACCCGTCGGGCATCCTCAACCCGGGCAAGATCTTTCGCTGAAGAGGCCGCGCCTGCGCCCTTCGCAGCGCCCAGCCCGACGCCATGTGCGGCCGCTACGTTCTCAAGAGCGCGCCGCGGCGCATCCTGGAGCAGTTCGGCATCGCCGACGCAAGGGGCGAGACCTCGCGCAGCGAGGAGTGGCGCCCGCGCTTCAATCTGGCTCCGGGACAGTTCGCGCCGGTGCTGCGCGGGGACCCCGAGGGCCTGCGCATGGACCCCATGCGCTGGGGCCTGGTGCCGGCCTGGGCGCATGACGAGAGCTTCGCGCAGCGCACGGTCAACGCCCGCGGCGAGACGGCCAGCCGGCTGCCGGCCTTTCGCGCGGCCTTCAAGGCGCGGCGCTGCGTCGTACCGGCCGACGGTTTCTACGAATGGCAGTACGTGCAGGGCAGCGCCCACAAGCAGCCCTGGTACATACACCGCCGCGACGGCGAACTGCTGGCTTTCGCCGGGTTGTGGGAGCACTGGCAGCCGCGCGGACGCCCGCAGGCCCTGCACAGTTTCACCATCATCACCACCGAGGCCAATGCCTGGATGGCCCCGGTGCATGCGCGCATGCCCGCCATCCTCGACGCGGCCGGCGTGAAGGCCTGGCTGGACCCGGCCACCGGGCCCGAAGCCCTGCAGGACCTGCTGGCTCCGGCGCCCGAGGAGGCTCTGCAGCGCCACCCCGTCGGCCGCGCGGTGGGCAACCCGCGCCAGGACTCGCCGGACTTGCTGGAGCCCGTGGAGCCGGGCGCCTGAGGCCTGCATGGGCCCGGGCGTCGCCAGCTGGCGCGGGCGCCAGCCTGCTTGCGGGATGCCGCGTCACGGACAAGGTCATCCTGGTGCTAAGGTGAGAACCCAACCGTCAGAGAGGAAGCCTCATGGCCAAACCCAATTACCAGTTCGAGAAGCGCCAGCGCGAGCAGCAGAAAAAGCAGAAGAAAGCCCAAAAGGCCCAGCGCAAGGCCCAGCCCGCGCCGGCTGCGCCGGACGCGGGCGCGGCGCCGGAACTGCGCGCCACTCCGGAGCCGCGCGCCGAGTAGGCCGCCGCCATCGTGGGCGCGAAGGCCATCCCTGGACGGTGCCGCGCCGCGCCTGGCGATCGAACGCGCAATGCAGGATGGGGCGGTGGCCCTCCGCGACCCCAGCGGGCCAGGAACAACCCAAAGCCCGGCGACGCATCGAATCGCAGGGCTTCGGGGGTGTGAGAGCCTTGGCGTGGGGGCTCCCGAGCACGGCGGCTTCGACCCCATCGTTGCGAAGGGCAGAGGAAGGGTGTATAAACACCTAAACACCTAAACACCCCGTGGAAAGACCATGAGCACCGTGCGCTGGAACATCGCCGTTTCGCCGGAGGTGGACCGGTCTGTGCGCATGTTCCTTGCCGCGCAGGGAGGCGGCCGCAAGGGGGATCTGTCCCGCTTCATCGAGGAGGCCGTGCGAGCCTACCTGCTGGAGCGCGCCGTCGATCAGGCCAAGACCGCTGCGGCCGGCATGGACCCAACCGAGTTGAACGCCCTCATCGACGAGGCGGTGCAGTGGGCCCGTGAGTCCTGATGCGTGTCATCCTGGACACCAATGTCCTCCTCGGTGCGCTGATCGCTCCCCACGGCCCGCCGGACACGATCTATCGCGCCTGGAGAGCAGCGCGCTTCGATCTCGTCACCTCGCTGGCGCAACTCGACGAGCTGCGGCGCGCGAGCCGCTATCCGAAGCTCAAGGCCATCGTGCCGGCGCATCGCATCGGCACGATGATCAACAACCTGCAGCGCGCCGTCGTCCTGGACACGCTGCCGCCCCTTGCGGGCGGTGTCGAGGCGCACGATCCGAGCGACTCTTTCTTGCTGGCGATGGCCCTGGGCGCGGAGGCCGACCACCTGGTCACCGGCGACCGTCGCGCCGGTCTGTTGCAACGCGGCTCGTTTGGTCGTACCCGCATCGTCACCCCGGCAGCGTTCTGCGCCGAAGTGCTTCGATAGCGGCGGGCCCCGTGGCGCCGGGCTGGTCCATGCGGTCGCGCAGGCTGCGCTCTGTCTTGGCGGCCCTCCGCGACCCCCGCGGGCCAGGAACAACAAAAAGCCCCGCAACTCATGGAATTGCGGGGCTTCGTGGGTTCCTGCGGTGATCTGCGAAACCTTGAATTGGTGCCCAGAAGAGGACTCGAACCTCCACGCCTCGCGGCGCTAGTACCTGAAACTAGTGCGTCTACCAATTCCGCCATCTGGGCCAGAAGCGAAACTATAGCAGCTTTTTTGTGCGTGTCCAGTATGCTGCGAACAATACGCGTTGGCGCGGGTCCATCCCGGGGCCGCCGGCGCGACGCAAGGGGAAGGCATTGATCGTAGAGGGCATCGTGCAGGGTCATCGGGACGGCTACGGATTGGTGATGTCCGAGCAGGAGCCGCTGGAAGTGGTGCTGCCGGCGCAGCAGATGCGCGCCGTGATGCACCTGGACCGCGTGCGGGTGCGCGTGGTGCGCCAGGACCGGCGCGGACGCCCGGAAGGGCAGGTCCTGGAAATCATCGAGCGCAGCAAGCGCCCGGTCATCGGCCGGCTGTTGCAGGAAAACGGCGTGTGGGTGCTGGCGCCGGAAGACAAACGCCACGTGCAGGACATCCTGATCGCGCCCGGCGGGCTGGGATCGGCCAAGGCCGGGCAGGTGGTCAGCGTGGAGATCACCGGCCCCGTGAATCTGCACGCGCAGCCCATGGGTCGGGTCACGGAGGTGCTGGGTGCCTTGCACGATCCCGGCATGGAAATCGAGATCGCGGTGCGCAAGTACGGTGTTCCGCATCGTTTCAGCGAGGCGGCGGAGCAGGCCGCCGCAGCACTGCCCTCGCAGGTGCGGCCGGCCGATCGCGCCGGGCGCGTCGATCTGCGCGACGTGCCGCTGGTGACCATCGACGGCGAGGACGCGCGCGACTTCGACGACGCCGTGTACTGCGAGCCCGCGAAGGTCGGGCGTCGCCAGGGCTTCCGGCTGGTGGTGGCGATTGCCGACGTGTCCCATTACGTGCGGCCCGGCGAGCCGCTGGACCTGGACGCTCTGGAGCGGGCGACCTCCGTGTATTTCCCGCGGCGCGTGATTCCGATGCTGCCGGAGAAGCTGTCCAACGGCCTGTGCTCCCTGAACCCCAATGTGGATCGCCTGTGCGTGGTCTGCGACATGCTCATCGACGCCGAGGGGGAACTGCGCGCCTACCAGTTCTATCCCGCGGTGATGCGTTCACACGCCCGCCTGACCTATACCGAGGTGGCGGAGATCCTGGAGAACACCAAGGGGCCCCAGGCCCAGGCCCGCCCCGCGCTGGTGCCGCATCTGCTCAACCTGTACGACGTGTTCAGCGCCCTGCTCAAGGCGCGGCGCGAGCGCGGCGCGGTGGACCTGGAGGTGCCGGAGACCCACATTCTCTGCGATGCCAATGGGCGCATCGAGCAGATCGCGCTGCGGCAGCGCAATGACGCGCACCGTGTGATCGAGGAATGCATGCTGGCGGCCAACGTCTGCGCCGCGGATTTTCTCCAGCGCAACAAGCATCCCGGGCTGTACCGGGTGCACGAGGGGCCGACGCCGGAGCGCCTGGCGCTGTTGCGCGGCTTCCTGCAGGCTCTGGGCCTGGGCGGGCATGTGGGCGACGACCCCACGCCCGCCGACTACCAGCGTCTGTCGGACGCGGCACGCGAGCGCCCCGACGCCCAGCAGATCAACACCTTGATGCTGCGCTCCATGCAGCAGGCCATCTACTCGCCTCACAACAGCGGGCATTTCGGCCTGGCCTACGAGGCCTACGCGCACTTCACCAGTCCGATCCGACGCTATCCCGATCTGTTGACGCACCGCGCGATCAAGGCCTTGCTGCAGGGCGGACGCTACCGGCTGCAGACCCCGGAGGGCATGGAGGCGCCGCCGCCGCTGCGCGGCCGGCGTGCCGCGCAGGCGCAGGCCCGGCCCGCGCCGCGAACCACGCGCGGCGCCAAGACGCCGGCCGATCTCCCGCAATGGGAACTGGTCGGCCTGCACTGCTCGGCCAACGAGCGCCGCGCCGACGAGGCCACGCGCGACGTCGAGAGCTGGCTCAAGTGCTGGTACATGCGCGACAAGCTGGGCGAGGAGTTCCTCGGCTCGATCACCGCGGTCACCAGTTTCGGCGTGTTCGTGCAGCTGAGCAGTCTGTTCGTCGAGGGGCTGATCCACATCTCCGAGCTCGGAGCCGAGTATTTCCGCTTCGACGAGGCGCGCAACGAGTTGCGCGGGGAGCGCACGGGCAAGCGCTACGCGCTGGGCGACCGCGTCCTGGTGCAGGTCAGCCGCGTGGACCTGGACGGGCGGCGCATCGACTTCCGCATGGTCTCCGACACCCTGCGCGCGGCGGCCGCTCCCGCGTCGCGCAAGCGCGGTCGCAAGGCCCAGGCCGGGGCTGCCGCCGAGGACAGCGACCACAGCGTTTTCGCGCTGCCGCGCACGCAAGCCGAAGCTCTGGCCCCGGCCGAGGAGGCGGCGGCCACCAAGGACCGCAAGGCGCGCAAGGCCTCGGGCACCAAGGGTGCGGCGCAGCCACGCGGGCTGGAAGGGCGCGCGAATGCGGGGGGCGACGCGGCCATGGACCCAGGTTCGACGCATGTCGCGGCGAAGGGTTCCCCCGAGCCCAAGGGTGCCGGGGGCGTCAAGGCTTCCAGCGCCGCCAAGGGTGCCAAGAGTCCCAGGAATTCCACACGCAACGCGCGGTCGACCCGCGCCCGCACCCCGCGCAAGGCCACGGCTCGGGCAGGCCGCGCCAAGTAGCCCGCGGTCTTCAGCCCGCGCGGGCCGCGCGCCAGGCGCGCAG
>DAIDHU010000424.1 GCA_027451915.1 Thiomonas sp.
GCGCGCGCAACGCCTGGGGCTGCAGGCCGCGCAGGTGCGCCTGATGGCCGAGATCCAGCTCGAGCGCATCGGCGAGGCGCTGGCCGCCGAGCAGCCGGCGGTGTGCGTGGTGGACTCCATCCAGACCGTCTACACCGAACAGCTCTCCTCGGCACCGGGCTCGGTGGCCCAGGTGCGCGAATGCGCGGCCCAGCTCACGCGCCACGCGAAGACGGCGGGCACCTGCATGGTGCTGGTCGGCCACGTCACCAAGGAAGGCGCGCTGGCGGGCCCGCGCGTGCTCGAGCACATGGTGGACACGGTGCTGTATTTCGAGGGCGACGCCCACAGCAACTACCGCCTGATCCGCGCCATCAAGAACCGCTACGGCGGGGTCGGCGAGCTCGGCGTGTTCGCGATGACCGAGCGCGGGCTCAAGGGCGTGGCCAACCCTTCCGCGATCTTCCTGTCCCACCACGGTGCGCCGGTGCCGGGCTCCTGCGTGCTGGCCACGCTCGAAGGCAGCCGTCCCCTGCTGGTGGAAATCCAGGCCCTGGCCGACAACGCCGCCTCGCCCAGCCCCCGCCGGCTCAGCGTGGGCCTGGACCCGGCGCGCCTGGCCATGCTGCTGGCGGTGCTGCACCGCCATGCGGGAGTGTCCTGTGCCGACCAGGACGTGTTCGTCAACGCCGTGGGCGGCGTGCGCATCGCCGAGCCCGCCGCCGACCTGGCGGTGCTGCTGGCCATCCAGTCCTCGCTGCGCAACCGGGCGCTGCCCCGCGGCCTGGTGGCTTTCGGCGAAGTCGGGCTGGCCGGCGAGATCCGGCCCGCGCCGCGCGGCCAGGAGCGCCTGCGCGAAGCCGCCAAGCTGGGCTTCTCGGCCGCCATCATCCCGGCCGCGAACGCGCCGCGCCACAACCCCGAACAGCTCGACGGCATGAGCCTGCACCCCGTGCAGCGCATCGACCAGGCACTGGAGCTGCTGCGCACGCTGCAGGATCCCGCCTGAGCGCGTCGTGCCGGCTTCAGGCCGGCTTCAGGCCGGCTCCTGCTCGAGCTCCTCGGGCCGGCGCACCACCATGCGCGAGGGCTCGCCCTGCTCGCCGGCGCGCAGCTCGAACACCTGGCGATGGAAGGCGGCCACGCCCAGCCGGTGCGCGACACTGACCAGGGTGGTGCGCGGCAGCTCGCGCAGCAGCAGACGGTACATCTCGGTCTCCAGCTGCGCGTCCAGCGCGCTGGTCGCCTCGTCCAGGAACAGCCAGTCAGGAGCCGCCAGCAAGGCGCGCGCGACGGCCAGGCGCTGCTGCTCCCCGGGCGACAGGCGCTGCATCCAGCCGTCCTCCAGGTCCAGCGCTCCCACCAGCTGGGGCAGGCGCACGAGCAGCAGCACCTCGCGCAGCCTGGCGTCGTCGAAAGCCTCAGCGGACATGGGATAGGTCAGCGCCTCGCGCAGGGTGCCGATGGGCAGATAGGGCTTCTGGGGCAGGAACAGCGCGCGCCCTGCCGGCAGGCGGCCGTGCCGGCCCTCGGCATAGGGCCAGATGCCCGCCAGCCAGCGCATCAGCGTGCTCTTGCCCAGGCCCGAGGCGCCGATGATCAGGGTGTGCTGGCCGGGCTCGATGCGTTCGCCGGCCGCCTGCAGCAGCGCGCGACCGTCGGGCGAGTCGATGCGCAGTTCACCCAGGTCCACGCCGCCCGGCTCGTGCGTGACGCCGCGCGGCGGCTGAGCCGCCCCGCCCTGCGCCCTGGCCAGGTCGATGGACTCGACGAAGGTGGCCAGACGCTGCAGCGTGGCCAGCCAGCCGACGATGGTGGTGTACGAGGAGATGAAAAAGGACAGCGACCCCTGCACCTGGCCGAAGGCGCTCGCCGTCTGGGTCAGGCCGCCGAGCTTGATCTGCCCCGCGAAATAGCGCGGAGCCGCGACCAGGATGGGAAAGATGATGGCCATCTGGCCGTAGAAGGAGCTGTACCAGGTGAACAGCTTCTGGCGCTTCATGATGCCCCACCAGTTGTCCCACACATGGGCGAATCGCGCGCGATGCCCGTCGAGCTCGCGCGCCTCGCCGCGGTACAGCGCGATGCCCTCGTTGTGCTCGCGCGTGCGCGCCAGCCCGAAGCGGAAGTCGGCCTCGTAGCGCTGCTGGTCGAAGCTCAGGCGGATCAGCGGCTTGCCCACCTTGTGTGCCAGCCAGCTTCCGACCCCCGCGTACAGCAGCGCCGCCCACACCATGTAGCCGGGAATGCGCAGCCCCCACAAGGTGAAGGCGCCCGAAAGCTCCCACAGCACGAACAGGAAGGAAAACAGCGTGACCACCGAGGAGATCACGCCGAAGAACAGGTTCAGGGTGCCGCTGACGAAACTGTTGATGTCATCGGCGATCCGCTGGTCGGGGTTGTCCTCCTGGCCCCGGCGCAACGCGATGCGGTAGTGGGTGCCGCCGTCCAGCCAGTCGTGCAGGAACACCTCGGTGACCCAGCGTCGCCAGCGGATCTGCAGCATCTGCTGCAGGTATTGCGAATACACCGCCAGCACGATGAAGGCGAAGGCCAGCACCGTGAACAGGAGCAGCAGATGCTTGAAGCTGGCGTAGTTGTGCTCCTGCAGCGCATCGTAGAAATCGCGGTTCCAGAAGTTCAGGCGAACGTTGATCCAGATGATCGCCAGGTTCATGGCCAGCACGCTGCCCAGCAGCAGCCAGCCCATGCGCCAGTCCTCGGACACCCAGTAGGGCCTGGCGATGGCCATGAACTGGCGCATCGAGAAGCGGTAGGGGCGGCTGACGGGACTCGGGCTGGACATGGCGGCAAGGAAGTCCTGAGGAACGTAACCATGGCATTGTGCCCGCAACACGCGGCGCGAACCATTCAGCGAGACTTAAAATGAAACTTTCATACCCGATCCTGGAGACTTTCATGGCCTTGCCGACGCCCACGTCCATGTCCGACCGCGACGGAAAAATCTGGATGGACGGCCAGCTCGTCGAATGGCGCGACGCCAAGATCCATGTCCTGACCCACACGCTGCACTACGGCTGCGGCGCCTTCGAGGGCGTTCGCGCCTACGAAACCGGCCAGGGCACGGCCATCTTCCGCCTGCGCGAGCACACCCAGCGCCTGTTCGACAGCGCCAAGATCCTGCGCATGGAAATTCCCTATACCCAGGAGCAGGTGATGCAGGCGCAACTGGAGGTGGTGCGCGCCAACGGCTTCGCCTCCTGCTACATCCGCCCCCTGGTGTGGATCGGCGACAAGAAGCTGGGCGTGTCCCCCCGCGGCAACACCATCCACCTGATGGTGGCGGCCTGGCCCTGGGGCGCCTACCTGGGCGAGGAAGGCCTGGCCAAGGGCATCCGCGTCAAGACCAGCAGCTACACCCGCCACCACGTGAACATCACCATGTGCAACGCCAAGGCGGTGAGCAACTACACCAACAGCATCCTGGCGAACCTGGAAGTCACGGCCGACGGCTACGACGAGGCGCTGCTGCTCGATCCGCAGGGTTTCGTGAGCGAGGGCGCCGGCGAAAACGTGTTCGTGGTGCGCGACGGCGTGGTCTACACGCCCGACGCGTCCTCGGGCGCGCTCAACGGCATCACCCGGCGCACGGTGTTCTCCATCTGCGAGGACCTGGGCATCCAGGTGGTGAGCAAGCGCATCCTGCGCGACGAGGTGTACATCGCCGACGAGGCCTTCTTCAGCGGCACCGCCGCGGAAATCACCCCCATCCGCGAGCTCGACGGCGTGCGCATCGGCGCCGGCAGCCGCGGCCCGGTGACCGAGCGCATCCAGAAGGCCTTCTTCGACATCGTCGGCGGCCGCAACCCCAAGTACGCCGACTGGCTGGCCCGCGTCTGAGCGCGTCCGAGCCCGCGTCCCAGCCCCCATCCGCACCCGCGTGGAGAACCTTCCCCCATGAGCGCCATTCCCAAACCCGAGATGCCGGTGGTCGAACTCAAGGCCGCCGACCTTCCCGCCTTCTGCCCCAACCCGGCCATGCCGGTATGGAGCGCGCATCCCCGCGTGTTCCTCGAAATCAGCCACGGCGAGACCGCCTGCCCCTATTGCGGCACGCGCTACCGCCTGGCCGAGGGCGAAGTCGCGCACGGGCATTGATGCGCGCCGGCGCAGCCGCCGCGGCCGCGCCCAGCCTGCTGGTCGCGCCGCAATGGATCGGCGACGCGGTGATGGCGCAGCCCCTGGTGGGGCTGTTGGCCGCGCGCGGCGAACGCGTCACCGCGCTGGGCCTGCCCGGCGTGGCCGCGGTGCTGCGCGCGATGCCCGGCATCGAGCGGGTCATCGAGACGCCCTTCGCCCATGGCCGGCTGGACCTGCTCGCGCGCCGCGCCCTGGCGCGCGAGCTGCGCGCGGCCGGCTACGCCCGCGCCTATGTGCTGGGCAACAACCTGAGATCCCGTCTGGTGCCGTGGCTGGCGCGCATCCCGCTGCGCGTGGGCTGGAGCGGCGAGGCCGCGGGCGCGCTGCTCACCCACGCGCTGCGCGCGCCAGCGTGCTCGCTGCGCGGCGACATGCGCGGGCATTACGCCGCGCTGGCGCAGGACCTGAGCCCGCCGCTGCTCGGCCGGCAACTGCCGGCGAAAGCCCCGGGGGAGGTGGCGCAACCGGTGTTGCGGGTCGATGCCGCGAAGGCGCGGGAAGCAGCCCGCGAGCTGGACCTGCCGCCGGGATTCGTGGCCCTGTGCCCAGGCGCCGAATACGGTCCGGCCAAGCAATGGCCGGCCGAGCATTTCGCCGAGCTGGCCGGCCTGGCCCTGGCGGCCGGCCGGCCGGTGGCCATTGTCGGAAGCGCCCGCGAGCGCGAGTCGGCGCAAGCCATCGTGGGCATGCTGCAGGCCCGGGCCCCAGCGACCGGCGCGCATGCGCAGCCCCGGGTGCTGGACCTGTGCGGCCGCACCACCATGGAACAGGCGATCGCGCTGCTGGCCGCCGCGGCCGGCGTGGTCAGCAACGATTCAGGGCTGATGCATGTGGCCGCCGCGCTGGGCCGGCCGACGGTGGGGCTGTACGGCTCCACCGATCCGCGCCACACCCCTGCGGCGGCGCATCGCAGCGCCACGCTGTGGCTGCACCTGCCCTGCAGTCCCTGCTACCAGCGCAGCTGCCCGCTGGGGCATCTGAACTGCCTGCGCGCGCTCGACCCGTCCTGGGCCTGGAGCGCGCTGCGGGATCTGATGGACTGAAGGGCCGGGCGCGAGCCACGCGGCGGCCGCGACCCGATGCGGCCGCCGGGGCACAGCCCGGGGCCGCGCCGGCTTCAGCCCGTGGTGCCGTTGCGACGCGCGGGCGCCGCGCCCCGCGAGGAGCCGCGGCCGCCATCGCGACGCGGCTGCGCGTCGTTGCGCCGGGGCTGGCCC
>DAIDHU010000425.1 GCA_027451915.1 Thiomonas sp.
TCGCGCTCGTGCTGGACGATGAAGGCCTCGACGCAGGTCGCCAGGTGCGCGACGCCGTGCAGGGGCAGGTCAACGCCATGGACGGCGGGGTGCGCTCCAAGTGGGTGTCGTCACGGTTCTTCGGCATGTCCCGATCCTCTCACAAGGAGGGGATCGGGGTCTCATGCATCAGCTAGATCATGCCGCGCCTTCGCGCCCCTGCGGACCGGGGCGAGGCGCGCTCGCGCCCAGGCGCAGGTCCGTTTTCGGCCAGACCGCCAGGCCGGCGGGGGCTACAGTGCGGCATCCCACCCCGAACCGGCCCCCACTCGGATCATGGCGCTTCTCGAACTCCTGCTGCTCGCCGCCATCTGGGGCGGCTCCTTCCTGTTCCTGCGCCTGTGCGCGCCGGTGCTGGGCGCGCTGCCCCTGATCGAGCTGCGCGTGGGCATCGCCGCGCTGGCATTGCTGCCGGTGCTGCACAGCGCACGCCGACGCGAGCAATTGCGCCGCCACTGGCGACCGCTGGCCATCGTGGGCCTGAGCAATTCCGCCCTGCCCTTCTCCCTGTTCGCCGCGGGCGCGGTGCACCTGGGCGCGGGCTATGAATCCATCCTCAACGCCACCACGCCGCTGTGGGCCGCGCTGCTGGGGGCACTCGCCTTCGGGGCCGCCGTGTCGCGCGCCCAGGTGCTCGGGCTGGCCATCGGCCTTGGCGGCGTGGTGCTGCTGGTCGCCGGTCAGGCCGACACGGGGCCCGCGGGCTCCCTGTTCGCGGCCGGCTTCGTGCTGCTGGCCCCGGTGTCCTACGGATTCGCGGCCCAATACGCGCGGCGCCACCTGGGCCAGGTGGACCCGGTGCTCACCGCCTTCGCCAGCCAGGGCTTCGCCGCGCTGATGCTGGCGCTGCCGGCGGCGGCGCTGTGGCCCGCGGCTGCCGTGCCCCCGGTCATCTGGGCCTATGTGCTGGCACTGGCCCTGCTGTGCACCGCCGTGGCCTACGCGCTGTACTTTCGCCTGCTGGTGCAGGTGGGCGCGGCCTACGCGGCCTCGGTGACCTTTCTCATCCCCGTGTTCGGCCTGCTGTGGGGCCGCCTGTTCCTGCACGAGGCCATCACCCCGGCCATGCTCCTGGGCTGCGCCACGATTCTCGCGGGCACCGCGCTGGCCGGCGGCCAGTGGCAGCGCCTGCTGCGGCGCCGCCTGGCTTGAAACCCGGCGGAATGCCAGCCCCGGCATCGCCCTTGGCACCTGCGCGGGCGGCCGGGGTCGCGGCGCTCAGCGCAGCAGGCAGGGGCGCTTGGGATCGAAGCGCCAGCCCGGCACCAGGAACTGCATCCCCGCGGCGTCATCGCGCGAGCCTTCGCCCAGGCGCAGATAGGCCTCGTGGGCGCGCTGCAGCTCGAGCTCGTCGATGCGCACGCCCAGGCCCGGCCGCTGCGGCACGCGGATGCGTCCGCCCTCGATACGCAGGGGCTCGCGGGTCAGGCGCTGGCCGTCCTGCCAGATCCAGTGGGTGTCGATGGCGGTGACCCGCCCGGGCGCCGCGGCGGCCACATGGGTGAACATGGCCAGCGAGATGTCGAAATGGTTGTTCGAATGCGAGCCCCAGGTGAGCCCGAACATGTCGCAGAGCTGGGCCACGCGCACCGAGCCCTGCAGCGTCCAGAAATGGGGGTCGGCCAGCGGAATGTCCACCGACTGCAACTGGATCGCGTGGGCCATCTGGCGCCAGTCGGTGGCCACCATGTTGGTGGCGGTGGGCAAGCCGGTGGCCCGGCGGAACTCCGCCATCACCTCGCGCCCCGAATAGCCGTCCTGCGCCCCGCAGGGATCCTCGGCATAGGCCAGCACCTCGTGCTGGTCACGGCACAGGCTCACCGCCTGGGCCAGCGACCAGGCGCCATTCGGGTCCAGGGTGATGCGCGCCTCGGGAAAGCGCTCGTGCAGGGCGAGCACCGCCTCCATTTCGGCGGCGCCGTCGAACACCCCGCCCTTGAGCTTGAAATCCTGGAATCCGTAGCGCGCCTGCGCGGCCTCGGCCAGGCGCACCACGGCCTGGGGGTCCAGCGCGGGCTCGTTGCGCAAGCGCAGCCAGTCATCCTCGGCATCCAGCTCGGAACGGTAGTCCAGCGTGGTGCGAGCGCGCTCGCCCACGTAGAACAGATAGCCCAGCACGTCCACGGCGTCGCGCTGCTGCCCCTCGCCAAGCAGCGCGGCCAGGGGGCATTCCAGAAACTGGCCCAGCAGGTCCAGCAAGGCTGATTCCATGCCGGCGACGGCGTGTATGGCCACGCGCAGATCGAAGGTCTGCGCGCCCCTGCCGCCACGGTCGCGCTCCGCGAAGGCCACGCGCATGGCCTGCAGCATGGCGTTGTATTCGCCGATCGGGCGCCCCAGCACATGGGCGCGCGCATCCTCGAGCGTGCGCCGGATGGCCTCGCCGCCCGGCACCTCCCCCAGGCCGGTGCGTCCGCAGTCATCGCGCAGCAGCACGATGTTGCGGGTGAACCAGGGACCGTGCGCGCCGCTGAGGTTGAGCAGCATGCTGTCGCGGCCGGCCACCGGCACGACGCGCAATTCGGTCACCACGGGGCTGCGCGAGGCGGCGGCGGAGGATGCGGGGTTCATGGAAAGGGGGTGTGGGGAACGATTCAACGGACCATGGCGGGGCGCTTGCGCTCGAAGCTCCAGCCGGGAAGGAGTTGACGCATGGCCGTGGCGTCGTCGCGCCCGCCGGCCGGAAGACTGCGATACAGCCGATGCGCCTGCTCGACGCGTTGCATGTCGAGTTCGACCCCCAGGCCCGGGCGCCGCGGCACGGCGATGCGTCCGCCCTCGATGCGCAAGGGCTCGCGGGTCAGCGCCTGGCCTTCCTGCCAGATCCAGTGGGTGTCGATGGCCGTGGGCCGCCCCGGCACCGCCGCGCCCACGTGGGTGAACATGGCCAGGGAGACGTCGAAGTGATTGTTGGAATGGCAGCCCCAGGTCAGGCCCCAGTCGTCGCACAGCTCGGCCACCCGCACCGCGCCCGACAGGGTCCAGAAATGGGGATCGGCCAGCGGGATGTCCACCGCGCCCAGCAGGGTGGAGTGGCCCAGCTCGCGCCAGTTGGTGGCCACCATGTTGGTGGCCACCGGCACCGCGGTGGCGCGCCGGAACTCGGTCATCACCTCGCGCCCGCTGTAGCCATCCTCGGCGCCGCAGGGATCCTCCGCATAGGCCAGCACGCCGCGCAGCGGGCGGCACAGATCGACGGCTTCGCGCAGCGACCAGGCGCCGTTGGGGTCGATGGTCACGCGCGCACCGGGAAAGCGCCGCGCCAGCTCGGCCACCGTGGCGGCCTCCTCGGCGCCCGCCAGCACGCCGCCCTTGAGCTTGAAGTCCCGGAAACCGTACAGATCCTGGGCAGCCTCGGCCAGGCGCAACACGGCGGCGCTGTCCATCGCCGCCTCGCGGCGCAGGCGATACCAGGCGTGCCCGTCGCGGGAGCCGACCTCGTAGGGCAGCGTGGTACGCCGCGCGTCGCCGACGAAAAACATATAGCCCAGCACCGTCACATGGTCGCGCTGCAGGCCCGGGCCGAGCAGCTCGGCCACGGGGACTCCCAGGCACTGCCCCAGCAGGTCCAGCAGCGCAGCCTCCAGGGCCGCCACGGCATTGATGCCCAGCTCGAAGGTCCAGGCTCCACGCCCGAAGGTTTCGGTGTCCGCGCCGCGATGCTCGGAGCGCAGCGCGGAGACCAGGCCGCGCATGCGCGCGACCGGCTGGCCCAGCAGGCGCGGTGCCGCCGCCTCCAGGGCGTGGCGCAGGCCCTCTCCGCCGGGCGCCTCGCCCACGCCGAGATGCCCGGCATCGTCCTCGAGCAGCACCAGGTTGCGGGTGAACAGCGGGGCATGCGCGCCGCCGATGTTGAGCAACATGCTGTCCTGCCCGGCGACCGGGATGACCCGCATGCGGGTGAGCAGGGGACCGCTGGAGATGGACATGGAACGAGACTCGGCGCGCGGCGGCATCGCGATGGCGGCCGCCCGGGAGCCTGCATTCTTCGGGAAGATCGATTCCCGATCAATTCAAAGAATGGCGCCATTCATGCCATTCCTGGATCGATGACCCGCGTTGCGGGCCGAGCCCGGCTTCAGCGCGTCAAGGCGATGGTCACCAGCGCCGAGGCGTCCTCGGTGGCGAGCACCCCGTGCACGCACCCGCCCGGCAGGTACATCAGCTGTCCCGCGCGCAGCGGGTGCTCGCGCCCATCGGCGCTGATGGTCAGGGCGCCTTCGAGACAGTGGATGGTGATGTCGCCGGCGACCTTGTGCGAAGGGAACTGCTCTCCCGCGCGCAGCACCAGCCGAACGACCTCCAGGTCGCGGGCCTTGAACAGGGCCTTGCTGCGCTCGCCTTGGACTGCCTGGCCGAGCGGCCCGACGTCGACGGCTTGCGCGGGCTGTGCATGCTCCATGGCCATTGCGATCTCCGGACCCGGCCAGTCGACTCAAACCCCGGCTTCGCGGGCCTGGGCGTCGGCGTGGTAGCTGGAGCGCACCATCGGGCCCACGGCCGCGTGGCTGAAGCCCAGGGCCCTGGCCTCGCGCTCCAGCGCGGCGAAGCCGTCCGGCTCCACGTAGCGCAGCACCGGCAGGTGGTGATTGCTGGGGGCCAGGTACTGGCCCACCGTGAGCATGTCCACCTGGTGCTCGCGCAGGTCGCGCATGACCTGCACGATTTCCTCGTCGGTCTCGCCCAGGCCGACCATCAGGCCGCTCTTGGTGGGCACCTGGGGATGGGCCTGCTTGAACTGCTGCAACAGCTTGAGCGAATGCGCGTAGTCGGCGCCGGGACGGGCCTGGCGGTACAGGCGCGGCACGGTTTCGAGGTTGTGGTTCATGACGTCGGGCGGCGCGGCGTCGAACACCTCCAGCGCGCGCTCCAGGCGGCCGCGGAAATCGGGCACCAGCACCTCGATCTGCGTGGCCGGCGAGCGCTCGCGGATGGCGCGGATGCAGTCCACGAAGTGCTGGGCGCCACCGTCGCGCAGGTCGTCGCGGTCCACGCTGGTGACCACCACGTAGCGCAGGCGCAGGCGGGCGATGGTGTCGGCCAGGCGCTGCGGTTCCTGCGCATCCAGCGGGTCGGGACGGCCGTGACCCACGTCGCAGAAGGGACAGCGCCGGGTGCACTTGTCCCCCATGATCATGAAGGTGGCGGTGCCGTGGCCGAAGCATTCGCCGATGTTCGGGCAGCTGGCTTCCTCGCACACCGTGACCAGCGACTGCTCGCGCAGGATGCCCTTGATCTCGTTGAAACGCGACGACGCTGGCGGCGCCTTCACGCGTATCCATTGCGGCTTCTTCAGAACGGGCGCGTCGGCGACGATCTTGATGGGGATGCGCGCGGTCTTGGATTCGCCTTTCTGCTTCTGGCGCGGATCGATGGCTTCTTGGCTCATGAGCTTCGGGGTTGGGGGTGGCCACCGGGGCATGGGCCCGCGCTCTGCGCGCGCTCCAGGTCCTCGGCCAGCATCGCCAGTTCGGTGGCGAAACACATGGCCACCGCGTCGGGCAGCGCGTGCACGCCCAGGGTGGCCAGATCGACGCTTTCCAGGCCTCGGTACCCGCAGGGGTTGATGCCCTCGAAGGGGCGCAGGTCCATGTCGACGTTGATGGACACGCCGTGGTAGGTGCAGCCGTTGCGCACCTTCAGGCCCAGCGCGGAAACCTTCGCGCCGGCGCGCGCGTGGGGCGCGCCGACATACACGCCGGGCGCGCTCGGGCGCCGCAGCCCGACCACGCCGTGGCGTGCCAGGGTGCGGATCACCGCCTCTTCGAGGCGCTGCACGGTCTCGCGCACCATCCAGCGACGGCGCCGCAGGTCGAACAGGCAGTACACCACCGCCTGACCGGGCCCGTGGTAGCTGACCTGGCCGCCGCGGTCGGTGGGCACCACGGGAATGGCGCCGGGGTCGAGCACGTGCGAGGGGTCGGCGGCCTGGCCCAGGGTGTAGACGGGCAGATGCTCGAGCAGCCAGATCTCGTCGGGGGTGTGCGGGCCGCGCGCGTCGGTGAAGGCACGCATGGCGCGCCAGGTCGGCAGGTAGGACTGCAGGCCCAGGCTGCGCAGCAGGAAGCCGCCGGGCAGGGTCTGCGCCGGTCGGGCCAGCGCTCGCTGCAGGGCCTGTTCGTCCGCGTGGGCAATGGATGGCCCGGCGTCCCGCGCGAGAAACGCGGCCGGCGAGGCGCGCCCGGGGCCCGGCGCGTCGGCCAGGCTTGCCTTGCCGTCGACCAGCGGGGAGCCCGGATGGAATGAGGCGACCATGGCCCCCATCCTAACGCGAGAATCCGGGTTTCCCCGGATTTCTGGCTTTGACCATGCCACTGCTGGGCGAATCGGGCGCTGGCCGGGTGTTCATGACCGGGGGCACGGGGTGCGCGCCGCGGCATCGGCCCTCAGGCCTGTCGCTGCACCAGCTGACCGATCATGGCCTGCAGCTCACCCATGTTCGGCGGCCCGACATACTGCTTGACAATGCGTCCGGAGCGGTCGATCAGGAAACTGGTCGGGGTCAGGCGCACGTTGCCGAAAGCCTTGGCGACGTCGCCTGAGCGGTCCATCGCCACCGGAAAGGGCAGCTTGCCCACCGGCCCCGAGCGCGCGAAATTCTCCACGTACTGCGGGTTGTCGTAGTCCATCGATACCGCCACCAGGTCGAAACCCTTGGGCGCGAAGGTGTCGTAGGTGTGCACCATGTTGCGCATGTCGCCGACGCAGGTGGTGCAGCTGGTGGCCCAGAACTCGACCAGCACGACCTTGCCGCGCAGGTCCTGCGAACTCAGCGTGCTGCCTCCGACCAGGTGGTAGTCCACGCTGGGGGCCTTCGGGTCGCGCCCGAAGGCGTTCCACGCCAGCACGCCGGCCGCGGCGACCAGCACGACGCCGGCGATGGCGCCCCACAGACTCTTGTTGGATGCTTGCATCGCAAACCCCTTGCCATTGCTTCGGGCCGTGGCGTTCGCGCCGCGCGCCCGCGGAACCAGGCCTCGAACAGGCCTCCGCTACGCAAAGAGGTCGTATTTTACGCCGCGGCGAGCGCGTGCGGGGACCCGCAAGTCCGCGCGGCACAAGGCCGCGCGCGACCCGCCAGGGCTTACTTCAGGTGCGCGTTGATCAGCTTGGTCATCTCGAACATGGTGACCTGCGGCTTGCCGAACACCGCGCGCAGCTTGTCGTCGGCGTTGATCATGCGCTTGTTGCTCGCATCCTGCAGCTTGGCCGCCTTGACGTGCTCCCACACCTTCTTGACCACCTCGGTGCGGGGCAACGGGGAGGCGCCGACCACCGCGGCAAGCTGCGGGCTGGGCGTCAGCGGCTTCATGAACGCCGCGTTGGGCGTCCGGGCGGGTTTGGCGGCGGCCTTTTTCGCGGGGGCCGGTTTTGCAGTTGCCATGTCTTGTACTCCGTGAGATGCCTGAGGTGGTCGCCGCCCGCGGTCCGGATCGGGATCCGGAGGCGCGCGGCGGCCCTGCTCGGCGCCCGCCCGTGAACATTCGCCCGGACAGGCCCCGTGCGCGCATCTTATAGCCCCCCGGGCGCCAGGCAAGTGTGCAGGTGCCCGGGGGGAGCGTCGCCGGCGGAAAAACGCCGGCCCGCGCCGCGACCCTCAGGCCTGCCGCAGGCGATGCACACGCAGGGGCGCGAGCTGCCGGCCGCGCTCCCGGCCCAGGCGCGCCCGGCCCCGCATGGCCCCTTGGGTCGCGCCCCCCAACAGCCCGGCGAGCCTTGCCACGCAAGGCTCCACGGCGCGCAGGGGCAGGCTGGCGAAACCCAGGCGCAGGGCGTTGCGCACCGGCGCCGCCGCCTCGGGGTCCTCGGCGAATCGACATTGGCTGCAGTCGCCGAAACTCGCGCAGCCCCCCGCGCCGACGTCGAACAACTGCCCGGGCAGCAGCGGCAGCCCCTCCTTGCCGAGCGGGCCGAGCAGCTCGGCCGCGTCCAGGCCCTGCGGCAGGCTCAGCCAGAGATGCGCGCCTCCCTGCGGCCGGGTCCATGCGACGCCGTCGGGCATGTGGCGCCGCAAGGCGTCGAGCAGGGCATCGCGACGCTCGCGAACCCGCGCGCGCAGGCCGGGAAGCTGGCGCTCCACGAAGCCCTCGCGCAACATGTGCAGCAGCACCCACTGGCTGAGGCTGCAGGGTTGCGGCCCGGCCGCGCGACGCGCCTGCGCCAGCCGGCCGATCAGGCGTGGATGCCCCGCCACCCAACCCAGGCGCAGGCCGGGGAACACCAGCGCGGAAAAGCTGCCCAGCACCACGCCATGCTCCACGCCGCGGGCCAGCAGGCCCGGCGCGGGCGGGGCATCGAACCAGAGCTCGCCGTAGGTCTGGTCCTCCACCAGCCAGCACCGCGAGGCGGCGATCTGGCGGGCCAGTTCCCGGGCGCGCGCGTCGGCGATGGCCTGCCCGGTGGGATCGTCGAAGCGCGGCTGCAGGTAGGCCATGCGCGCTCCGGGCAGGGCGTTGGCGAAGGCCTCGGGCTCGGGCCCCTGCCCGTCGCAGCGCAGGCCGACCAGGCGTGGCCCGTAGGGCCGCAGGGCGCGCAGCGCGCCCAGGCGTGTCGGACGCTGCACCAGGACCGGGCTGGCGGGGTCGAGCAGCACCTTGCCCAGCAGGTCGAGGGCATGCCGGGAGCCGGAGCTGATCAGCACCTGCGAGGGCTCCAGGCGCAGGCCCTGGGCTCCCAGGTGGGCGCACACCCATTCGCGCAGGGGCTCCAGGCCTTCGCAAGGGCCGTATTGCAAGGCCTGGGGAGCCCGGCGCGCGAGCACGCGGCGCATCGCCCGGCCCACGGCAGCAACGGGAAGCAGCTCGAGCTCACGGCCCTCGCCGGAGCCGAAGGGAAGTTCCCGGCCTTCGCCGGCCTCGAGCAGGGCCGCGCGCTGCGCCATCGGGGGAAGGGTGGTGTACAGGGACATGCGTAGCCTCCGGCTGGTTGCGGCCCCGCGTGCGGCGCGAAGTACCCTGGGCCGCCGCGTTGTCACAAATTGACACACTCTCAGCCTAGATCGACACTGCCAGCCCCAACAGTACAGATGCCGGCCCTTCACGGTTTGCTGATCGGGTCGTTCCGCCATGTCACGCGCACCCTCCGTCCCCCGGCCGCGCGACGCCGAGGGGCAGGCCCTGCACCTGCGGCTCGCCCAGCGCCTGCGCGAGCAGCTCCGCCAGCAATGCACCCCGCCGGGAACACGCCTGGCTTCGGTGCGCGCATGCGCGCGGGAGCACGGTGTGAACCCGCAGACCGTGGTCGCCGCCTATGACCTGCTGCAGGCCCAGGGCCTGGTCGAGGCCCGAGCGCGCCAGGGCTTTTTCGTGCGCAGCCCGGCCCACGGCGGCCCGGCGGGCACGCCGGAGCCCGGCGGCGCGCGTGAAGCCCGCGAGCCGGGCATCGCGGCGCCCACCCAGGCCCTCGCCTTGCTGCGCGCCGGTCTGGCAAGGGGTGGGGAGCCAGGCGCCGCGCGTGCCATGCCTGGCTGCGGCAGCCTGCCTGCCGAGTGGCTGCAGGCCTCCCCGCTGGCGCAGGCCTTGCGCAGGCTGTTGCGCGAAGGCGGCGCCGTGCAGGCCGCGCAGGGCTACGGCTGCGCCGAGGGCGACCCGCGCCTGCGCGCGCAATTGGCCCGCCTGCTCGCCGAGCAGGAGGTCGCCGTCCCGGCACCGCAGCTGTTGCTGTGCAATGGCGCCACGCAGGCGCTGGACCTGGTCGCGCGCAGCCTGCTGCGCCCGGGAGACGCGGTGATGGTCGAACAGCCCGGCCCGCCGCTGGCCTTCGCGCAGCTTGCGCGCCAGGGCCTGCGCCTGCTGCCCGTTGCGCGCGGGGCACAGGGGCCCGATCTGGCCCGGGTCTCGCATTGGGCGCGCAGCCGCAAGCCCCGACTGATGGTGGTGTCCGCCCGCATGCACAACCCCACGGGCGGCGATATCGCCACCGGCTGCGCGCATCAGCTGCTGGAGCTGGCGCGGGAGCACGATTTTCTGATCGCCGAGGACGATGGCTACGCCGCGCTGTGCGATCGCGGCCCGCCCCTGCTCTCGGCCATGGACGGATTGCGCCGCACCCTGCTGCTGGGAAGCCTCTCGCAGTTGCTGGCCCCCGGCTGGCGGGTGGGCTTCCTCGCCGCTCCGGCCTCGCTGGTGGAGCGCCTGCTCGAGACCAAGCTGCTCGCCGGCCTGGCCTCGCCGGCGCTCACCGAGCGCGCGCTCGCGCTGTTGTTCGAGCGCGGCTCGGTACCGCGCCAGGCGGCCGCGCTGCGCGAGCGCCTGGCGCGCGCGCGCAGGCAGGCGGTGCAGGCGGCGCGGCACCAGGGCTGCCGCTTCGAGCTCGCGCCGCGCGGGCTGTTCGGCTGGGTCGACACCGGTGTCGACACCGAGCGGCTGGCGCTGCGCCTGCACGAGCGCGGCTGGCTGATCGCGCCCGGGCGCCTGTTCGACCCCGAGGCCCGTCCCAGCACGCGCATGCGCCTGAATTTCGCCCACGCGCAGGACCCCTGCTTCTGGAGCGAATACGCCCGCGCCCTTCGCGCATGCGCCGCCTGAGCGGGCCTTGCGCGGGGTCAACACCCCCGGGGCCCCGCTTGCCTAGGCTGCTACCGCGACCGGCGCGATTCCCGCGCGGGCCATGATTCCAGGAGAAATTCGATGCAATCGGCGTGGACCAGCTTGCTCACCACCGATTACGGGTGGATGACCGTGGCCGTATTCGTGTTCATGCTCGGCATGGGCGTGTTTTTCGTGCTGTTCTTCCGGCGCAGGATTCGCGACGAGGAAGCCCGAGCACGCGCCCAGGGTTCCGATGCCTTGAAACAACACCGCCCGGGCTGAGCCGGGCGGCAGGGATCGCGCGGGCGGTGGTACTCAGGCCGCGCGAGGGGCCTGCGTGGAGGCTTCCGCCACCCAGCGCTCGCCCATGACGGAGCCCAGGTAATCGACCAGCAGCGGATGCTGCTGCATGGGCACGTCGGTCTCGACGGCGTAGATGGCGATGCCATACTCGCCGTGCCGGCGCGCGTGCTCGCTGCGCGCCAGGCCTTGCACCGATTCCAGGCTGCCCACGGCGACCACGTAGCTGTGACGCTCGGGTTCGCCATGCTCGAAGGCCTGCGCCAGGTAGAGATCTCGCACCGCGTTCATGTCGTTCTCCAGGGTCTGGACGGGAGCCGCGGATGCGGGCCCGGGCCCGCATCCGCGTTCAGATGGCCGTCCAGAGATACACGTACAGGCTGTTGTTGGCACTGGCCCCTTGCGTGGAACCGGCGAACTTGTTGTACGTGGTGTACTGCACACCCACGCGCAGGTTCTTCTCCGGGTCCACCCAGCTCTTGCCGAAGGGGTTCCAATCCAGCTCCCAGGTCACGCCCGAAGTCTGCGGGCTGGAGCCCGGGTTGTAAAGGTAGGGATCGGTGCTGCCGGTGGTGTTGAAGAACTGGATGGTCGCGCCGTAGGTGTTCTGGTACCAGTAGGCCGCGTTCACGTTCATCGCATTGAGCGTGTCGCTGGAGTTCGAGGTGGCCCCGGTCAGGTAGCTCTGCGTGAAGCTCTGGCGCTCATGGATGTACAGGCCGTTGACCGACCAGATCCCGGTCTCGCCGAAGTACTGGTAGCTGGCGTCCAGGCCCAGGTCCCGATAGGTTTCGTCCGGCCCGTTGCCCGCCAGCGTCGGGTCGAGGTTGTCGGCCACCTGGGAATTCGGGTTCTGCGGATTCAGCTTGGTCTGCATCCCCAGCACGCCGAACTCATAGCTGTTCGAGCCCACCGAGTTGGAGTAGTTGAAGCGCCAGTACGGGGCATAGCCGGTGACCACGCCGCCACCAGCGACCAGATCCCCGTTCACGCCGGCCGCGTCGTTGAGCGGATCGGCCGGGCCGCCCGCATGCAGCTGGTTGCCCCACCAGTTGGACATCTGGTGATACAGGCCCAACTCACCGTACCAGTGGTTGTCCACCAGGGTGTAGAAGGAGGCGCCGATCACATGCTCGCCCAGGTCCTCGATGACCGGGGTCTGGCCGTAGCCACCGCCGAAGGGGCTGGTCATGAAGCCGAACTGCCAGGCCGGCACGGTGTTCCAAACGTCGGACACGGTGGGGTTGTTGTTCAGCGAGACCCCGAAGATGCCGGTGGTGGAACCGATCTTGTAGGTGTTCGCGAAACGCAGGTCGGAGTTGTCCCAGGCGAGGTTCTGGGAACCCGGATCCGAGTAGGTGGCCTGCGCCAGCACGCCCACATGGTCGCTCAGGCGACCCGCCAGGAACACGGAGGCCTGTTGCAGCGCGGTGACGTTGTCGTTGGCGTTGAAGCCCACAGGCGGCGCACTGTTGTCGCCGGTCGTGTGGGTGTAGGAGGCGACCAGCATCGCCGACAGCGGGATGTCGTGCTTGGCGCTGCCGCCCTTCAGGGTGTAGCCGCCGAGCTTGAAGGCGCGGCCGAAGGGCGTGAGCTGCGGGCCGAAGCCGCCGACGTGGCAGGCCACGCAATCCTGCCCCGTCTGGCGCGCGAAAGCCGGCACCGCATGGGCCGGGGAAGCTGCCAGTCCGATGAAGGCCAGGGCGCCCAGGCCCTGCAGCAGGCTGCGCGCGCGGCCCAGCGATCGGGCCAGCGGGCGAGCGGACGGGCGATGGTCGGACGGCTCCTGAGGTCCGCCATGGGACGGCCTCCAAAATGCGAGTGCGAGTCTTGTTGTCATGATGGCCCCCTTTGGGCATGAGCTGGGGAAAACCCCCTTTGCAACTCATGCTAGGGAACCCCACGGGGTCGGACGCTTGACCGGCATCAAAGGATCCCGATACGCCAACGACCGTTACAACCCGGCCCAGCGCGCTATCTCTCGCGCGGGCATCACGCCGCTATGACGCCGCACTTCCTGTCCGTTGCGAAAAAGCAGCAATGTGGGGATGCTGCGGATCCGGTGGCGCACCGAGGCCTGCGGGTTGTCGTCCGAATTCACCTTGGCCAGCACGGCGCGCCCCAGCAGTTGCTGCGCGGCCTGCTCGAATTGCGGCGCCATCATGCGGCAGGGCCCGCACCACGGAGCCCAGAAGTCGACCAGCAGGGGCAGCTCGCTGCGCGCGACGAAGCGTTCGAAGTCGGCATCGCCCAGTTGCAGGGGCGCGGGGCCGAACAGCGCCTGGTGGCAGCTTCCGCATTGCGGATGCTGCTGCAGGCGCTCCTCGGGCACACGGTTGATGGCCGAGCAATGGGGGCAGACGACATGCATGGTGACTCCTGCTGGACGAGGAGGCCGACCCCGGGGTCGGCCGACAATACTCCGTAACGTATATGGGCGCCACGAGACCGGCTTCAAGCCCCTGGCGCGCGGGCCCCGCCACCTGTCTGCTGCGCTACGCTTCGAACGCAAATCCTCCCCCCTCGCCAGGAGCCTCGACCACCATGCCGCGCATCGCCTACCTGCCCGCCGACCTTGCCGAACCCGCCGAACTGGTGGCGGCGATCCGCAGGCGGCGGGGCGGAGACCTGCTCAAGCTCGACCGCATGCTGCTGCACAGCCCGGAGTTCGCGTCGGGCTGGAACGCACTGCTGGGGGCCGTGCGCGCACGCTTGCGCCTGGACCCCCGGCTGCGCGAGCTGGCGATTTGCGCGGTGGCCCGGCTCAATGACGCGGCCTATGAATTCGAGCAGCATGCCCCGGAGTTCCTGGCCGTCGGCGGCAGGCAGGAGCAACTCGAAGCGCTGGACGACGTGGATGCCGCCAGCCGCGACGAGACGCGCTTCGACCCGCGCGAACGCGCGGCGCTGCGCCTGACCCGCGGCATGACCCGCGACGTGACCCCTTCGGAGCAGGACTTCGAGGCCGCCGCCGCCCTTCTGCCCCGCCAGGAACTGGTGGAACTGGTGGGCGTCGTGGCCTGCTACAACATGGTGTCGCGCTTCCTGGTCGCGCTGGGCGTGCACAGCGAGATCGACCAGGCCGGCTGAGCCGGAGCCCCGCGACGGGGGTTCAGGAAGGGTCGTCTTCCGGCGCCCGCCTGGGCTTGCGCCCCTGCAGGCGGGCCGCTCGATCCCACAGCCCGCGCGGCAGCACGTGCATCAGCTTGCTCAGCATCGCCATGGGCCAGGGGATGGTGGCGTAGGCGCGGCCACGGTCGATGGCGCGCAGGGCGCGCCGCGCGAAGGCGGGCGCGTCCAGCAGGAAGGGCATGGGAAAGGGATTGCCCGCCGTCATGGGCGTGGCGATGAACCCTGGGCTGACGGTGACCACGCGCACCCCGCTGCCGCGCAACTCCACGCGCAGGCTCTCCAGCGAACGGATCAGCGCCGCCTTGCTGGCGCTGTAGGCCGCATGCCCCGGCAGGCCGCGCACCCCGGCGACGCTGGCAATGGCCACCAGCGTGCCCGAGCCGCGCGCTCGCATCGGTGCGATGAAGGGCGACAGGGTGCCCAGCGCGGCCAGCCAGTTGCTGTGCATGATCTCGCCCGCCACCCGCAGGTCCGGCCCATGCGAGAGATCCACGCCATGGCTGATCCCGGCCGCGGCCACCACCACCTGCGGACAGCCCCAGTCCTGCAGCAACCGCACCGCGTGCTCGCACCAGGCCTGGGTATCGCGCAGGTCCACGCTGATCAGGCGCAGGCGCGCCGGATCCACCACCTGCAGTCCCTGGGCCTGCGCGCAGGCCATGGCGGTGGCGTCCAGCGCGCTGCCGCGACGCCCCACCAGCACCACGCGCCAGCCCCGCGCCGCATAGGCCTGGGCCAGCGCCGCGCCGATGCCGCTGGAGGCGCCGCTGACCACGGCCACCGAGGCCTCCCCGCGGGCAGTGGCGCCGGCCGTCACGACCCCGCTCCCTGGAGCAGATGGCCGCGCACGGCGCCATGCATGGTGAAGGTGCCGTCCAGGCCGTCCATCTGCAGATCGTCGCCCGAGAATTCGGAGGCGCCCTGCCGCACCGTGCTGGGACGGTTGGAACTGATGCGCCGCTCCTGCGGGAACACGTTCAGGAAACTGCTGCGCACGGTGATGGTCTGCGCCTTCGGGGCCTCGCGCCGCAGCACGGCCTGGCCATACAACTGCACATTGCTGCCGTCGGCGTTGCTCAGCCCGACGTCGGCGCTGGCCAGGGTCACCGCGCCCTTGGCGTCGTGCACCCGCAGGCGAGGCTGCACGATGCGCACCGTCTGGTTGCCGGGAATATGCTCCATGGCGGCTCCGCTGAGCTCCGCGCTGGATCGCCCCAGGGAGTCGAAATTGCGGGTCTGGAAGTCCCGCAGGAAATAGTCGGGCTTTTGGGGGGCCGCGGCGGACGCGCCCGCACGGTGAATGGCCAGCAGGGCCTCGCGCGCCACCCAGGCGCTGAAACCCGCCAGAAGCAGCATCAGCACCAGGGGCAGCATGGTGGACACCCGGCGCCACCACAGGAACACATTCAGGCGCGAGCGTCGCGCGCCCTGGCGTGCGGCCGGCTG
>DAIDHU010000426.1 GCA_027451915.1 Thiomonas sp.
TGTCGAAGGCCTGCGCCGTCAACTGCGGCGCGTCGCGGTAGCCGGGGAACACGTTGACCCCGCGCACGCGCATCTCCAGCTTGCCTGCGCAGGGCACGAACTTGAGCTCGGTGCCCGGCAGCGGCAGGCCGATGACGCCGGCCTGGTCGAGCCACCAATGCGCGCTGGTGATCGCAGGCGAGGTCTCGGTCGAGCCCCAGGACGTGGTCAGCCACAGCGGCTCGCCACGCACGCGCCGGGCGACCGCCTGCAGGCGCTCCCAGCTCGACTGCGGCAGGCTGGCGCCGGCATAGAACACCCCGCGCAGGCGCGACAGGAAATCCTTCGCCAGCGCGTCGTCCGCCTCGAGAAAGGGCAACAGCATGTCGAGCCCGCGCGGCACGTTGAAGTGCAGCGTCGGGCGCACTTCGCGCAGGTTGCGCACCGAGCGCTCGATCAGCCCCGGCAGCGGGCGGCCCTCGTCGATGGCCAGGAACCCGCCGTTGCGCAGAACCATGTTCAGGTTGTGGTTGCCGCCGAAGGTGTGGCTCCACGGCAGCCAGTCGCACAGCATCGGCTTGTCGTGGTCCAGGAACCGCCAGGCCTGCGCCACCATCTGCTGGTTGGCGCACAGCATGCGGTGGGTATTGATCACCACCTTGGGATGCCCCGTCGAACCCGAGGTCAACAGGTACTTGGCATGGGTGTCGGGCGTGATGGCCTCGAAGGCCCGCATCACCTCGGGGCCCTCGGCGGTGCGCAGCAGGCTTTCGAAACGCAAGGCGCCGGGGTAGGCGTCGGCGCCTTCGCTGAACACCACCACCGCCTGCTGGCCCGAGCCGGCCACGGCGGGGCCGTACACCGCGGCGTCGCTGGCGTAGATCAGCGCCGGCCCCAGGGTGTTGAGAATCGCGTGGATGCGCGAGTAATCGCCATCACGCACCAGGCGGCAGTAGGCGCTGGACACCGTGCACACGGCGCGCCCGATGTGCATGCCGGCCAGCATCAGCAGCACATGGTCGATGGCGTTGTCGGACAGCACGACGATCGGCGCCTGCGGCATGAGCTTCAGGCCCAGCAGGCTTTGCGCGATGCGCCCGACCTGCTCGCGCGTGGCGCCCCAGCTCAGGCGGCGCCAGGAGCCGTCGGCGGCGCGTTCGGCGAAGGCCGGCGCCCGCGGCGCCTCGCGCGCCCATTGCTCCAGCCATTCGCCCACGCAGCGCGCATAGGGCTTGAGGGGCTCGGGCGAGCGCAGCACGAAACTGCCGTCATCGAAGGCCACGCGCACCACCCTGGGCGGCGCCAGCCCCGGTGGCCTCGCGCGCTGCTCGTGCTCCATGCCTGTCTCCTCGTTGCCCGCCGCGACACGCCCGGCCCTGGTCTTTTCCATACACATGTGTATGTGTTTGGTGACATGCTATGCCTACAATTCCGGCCCTTGATCAGGACAAACCCGCGGGGCCGGGTCCGCCCAGCCCAGTTCCTCGACCGCCTTCATGCCCACCCTTCCGACGCCCCAACCGCCCGCCCCGCCGCGCAAGCGCCGGCCCCCCGCGCGGCGCGAGACCCTGACCCCGGAGCGCTGGATCGAGGCCGCCACCGAGGTGCTGGTGGACCACGGCATCGACAACGTGCGCGTGGACGTGCTGGCCACCCAGT
>DAIDHU010000427.1 GCA_027451915.1 Thiomonas sp.
CGCACAGCAGCGCCGCCACCAGCGCGCTCAGGGCGCCGCCCAGGCGCAAGGCGCTGCGCAGCAAGGCCGCGCGGCGCGGCGGCTCGGCGCCCGCCACCAGCACCGCCAGGCCGCTGCCGATGCCGGCGGCGACCACGCCGACCACCAGGTCCAGCAGGGAGCTCATCTGGCCCCAGGCCACCACGCCCGCGGCGCCGGCACGCAGGGCCAGCAACTTGTCCACCGCGGAGCGCCCGAGCAGCCCGGCCAGGGCGATGCCCAGCGGCGCCAGCAGGCTCGCCAGGCGGCCTGCGGGGGCAGGCGCGGAGGCCGGCGCGGCGGCTGCCCGGCGCACGCCTTCAGCGCCCCGCAGCCGCCTGCCAGACCAGGCGCAGCCCGAAACCCCCGATGAGAAGCGAGGTGCCGCGCAGCAGCCCGCGGCGCATGCGGGCGTAGGCCGCGCGCACCGTGGCCCGGGTGAACAGGGTGGCCAGGCTCAGGTGCCAGCTCATCGAGCAACAGAAGATGGTGGCCACCGCGGCCGCGCGAATGGACCACGGCGCGCCGGCCCCCAGCAGGCCGGCGAAGATGGTGGAAAAGAACACCAGCGCCTTGGGATTGCTCAGGTTGGTGAGCAGGCCCTTGCGATAGCTGGCCGGCACCGAGCCGCGCTCCACCCGCACGAGGCCCGCGGGCTGGGCGCTGCGCGACTGGCGCCAGATGGATCGGGCCAGCACCAGCAGGTAGGCGCCGCCCAGCAGGGCCGCCACGCGCTGGGCGGGCCCTGCATGGCCGAGCAGCAGGCCGGCACCCGCAGCGGCCAGCGTGGCCAGCAGGGTGCTGCCGCTGGCCACGCCCAGCGCGGTGGCCACGCCGTGGCTTCGGGAAAGCTCCAGCGAGGCCTGGGTCACGGCCAGGAAATTGGGGCCGGGAATGGCCAGCGCCGGCAGGTATACCGCGACCAGCGCGGCCAGCAGGCCCCAGGTGCTCGGGGACATCTCAGTTCCTGTGGAACCGCGGCCAGTTGCGCATCACCACCTCGCCCTCGGCGCGGTAGGCGTAGCAGCTGTCGATGGGACGCGGCCGGCCCTTCGCGTCCAGCTCCTCCGTGCGCTCGGGGAATTCCGAGACCAGGGACTGGAAGGCGGTGGTGGCGATGGGCCCCAGCAGTTCCTTCAGGTGGGTGCAATTGGCCGCGGGGGCCAGGCGCTCGCGCACCGCCTTGTTCCAGCCGGCGACCATGCGCAGGCCCACCAGGGCCTGCAGCGCGGCGCCGGCCTGCGGGCACTCGGTGTAGGGGGCCGCGTCCGTGAAGGCCTGGACGGCGCGCACGGTGTAGTCGGAATCGAACACCAGGCGCATGCCCAGGTCGTGGATGGGCTCGCCGCCCGGCACCACGCGCCCGGCGCGCCCGAGCTCCTGCTCGAAGGGCTTGGTGTCGCGCAGCCGGGCCTCCACCTCGTACAGGCCGTCGCTGCGCCGGAATCCGCGCATTTCGATGCGCCGCAGGTGCAGTTCCTCGCGCGTGACGGAGGCGGAAAAGGGATCGGAGGTCTGGGAGGGGGAATCAGTGGGGGTGTTCACGTCGGGAATCCGGGCTCGCGGGCAAGGCACCGCCCCGGCGGGCCCGGGCTGCGGGCGGCCTGCCCTTCACCAGTCCGCCAGCATATCCGCTTTCCCGGGCGGGCCCTTCGACCCGCCCGGGCGGCTGCCCGCGCGGCCGGACCTACCATGGCTCGATGCGAGGACGGGACCCCATCGCCCTGGCCCCGGTACTCGCAGGCGCCTCGCCGCAAGCGATGTGGAACCTGTTCGCCGTGGCGCGCTGATCCAGCTCCCGGCGCCGCGGGGCGCTACGGCAGGGTCTGCGCCAGCAGCACCAGGCCGATGGCGACGAGCCCGGCGTACACGTAGCGCACGAATCCCTGGGGATGCAGCCGACCGTTGATCCAGCGGCCCAGCACGATGGCGGGAATCGCCGCCGGCAGGCACAGCAGGTAGTAGCGGGTCAGCTCGGGCGCCCACAGGCCGCTCAGCCGGTAGCCGGCCAGGGCCAGCAGGCTGGCCGGCAGGAA
>DAIDHU010000428.1 GCA_027451915.1 Thiomonas sp.
CACGATGATCATCAGCAGCCCGACGAACAATGCGGCAGCGATCAGGCCTGCGATGACGATATGGACGATGTTCAGGTTCGCGAAATCGCGCTCCCGGTCCGCCGACTTGCGCACACCCAGGAAGGCCCAGAAGATGGCGCGGAAAGCGCTGAGAAAGGAGCCCATGGTGCGCGAGGGATTCAGTCTTGTCCGTGCCGGCGCCGCGTCACAGCAGGGTCCAGCGCAGGATGAACCCGACGAGCAGCACGACGGCGATGCTCAGCGTGATCAGAGCCAGGCGCAGGTTGCTGCGACGCTTGTCGGCGGGAAGTCGGGACATGGCCGGGGACCGGGAGGATGCGCCAGACACGCGCGCCTCAGCTGACCGCGCCGGAGGGCGGGAAGGAGCCGCCGTCCTTCTTCAGCTCGGCCCGGGTCGACTGCACCCAGGCCTGGTACTGGTCCAGAGGCAGCACCTTGACCACGATGGGCATGAAGGCGTGCCCCTTGCCGCAGATCTGCGCGCACTGGCCATAGTAGGTGCCGGGCTTTTCCACCTTGAACCAGGTCTCGCGCGTGGCGCCGGGAATGGCGTCCATCTGCACGCCGAAGGCCGGCACGTACCAGCCGTGCAGCACGTCGGCGGAAGTGGTCAGGATGCGCACCTTCTCGTTCACCGGCACGACCAGGGGATGATCCACCTGCAGCAGGTAGTTGTCGGGCTTGGCCTCCTTGCCGTAGATCTCGGCCATCGGCGTGGTCAGCGTGGAGTAGAAGGAAATGCCCTTGCCCGGGCCGTCCAGGTAGTCGTAGCTCCACTTCCACTGGTAGCCGGTGACCTTGACGGTCATGAAGGAGTGGCCGACGTCCTCCTGCGCCAGCACCACCTTGGTCGCCGGGATCACCATCGCAATCACGATGATCAGGGGGATGACGGTCCAGATCACCTCGACCGTGGTGCTTTCGTGGAACTTGGCGGGCACCGCGCCCTTGGACTTGCGGTGCTTGATCACCGAATAGAACATCACGCCGAACACCAGCACGCCGATGGCCAGGCAGATCAGCATGACCATGTAGTTCAGCCAGCGCTGGTCGTAGGCGATGCTGGTGACGGGCTGCTGGAAATCGATTCCGTTGACCTGCGGCCCCCCGGGCAGGCTCTTCGCGGCGAACGCCGTGGAGACGAACAAGGCCGAAGCCAGGGTCGCATAGTGCTTCAGTTTCATCTTCGATGTCACCTTATGGAAAGATTTCACTCAGGCCGCGATCAAGGCGCGCCGCAGCTCTCGCGCCAGCTTCTCGCGGCGCTCGGCCCGCGTGTACCGCCCGGCGAAGGCCTGCGCCTGCCCCGCCTTGAACACGATCAGGCCGTTGTCGTGCACCAGGATGCGGGTCTGACGGGTCGGCAGCTCGACGCGCTCCACGCGCCCGGCGCATTCCCATTCCACGACCACGCGCTCCGGGCCGAATTCCACGCGCTCCTGGTCGGCCGCATGGCGTGCGTAGGCCAGCAGCGCGCCGGCCATGGCCAGCAGTTCCAGCAGGGTGAACGGCGTCACCAGCTTGGCTCCGCTCACCCAGCACAGGCCCGCCACCAGCAGCGACAGCAGGCTCAGGGACACGAAAAAGCCCAGCAGCTGACGGGGACTGATGGAGCAGTTGCGCCGGGACGCCCAGACCTGCGCGCGGCCGCAGGCTTCCGGCGCACGAAAATCGAGGGTTTCCATCCACTGCGCAGACATGTCGGGGTCCCGTCTCCTGTGCCGCACGCGCTGGCGTGCCGCTGATTGCAAGATTCCTCGGGCGACGCCGATGGATCGCGCGCTGCCCGCCGCACAGGCGGGCCCCGCACGCCTCCGCCTTGCGGTGACGCCCGTAACCCCCACATTATAGGGACGGCCCCGGGGCGCGCCGATGCGCGGCGCCCCATCGGCGGGCATTTTGCGTCGGGTCAACATGCCCGCGCCACGCTTCGAATAGCCGGGGGTGGGCGCATGGGCGCTCAGCCGGGGGGGCGGGAGCGAGCGCGCCCTCCGATCTGCTCCAGGCCGATGCTGGCCACCCCGGCCTCGGCACGGCTGGTCGCCGGCTTGAAGGCGTGTCCGTAGACCAGCTCGAAACTCAGCTCCACCTGGCCGTGCGCGCTGGACGCCGCGCGTGCCTGCAGCCAGTCGAGCAACCGGCGCCAGCTTCGGGGCGTGCGCAGCCCCTGGCGTGCCGCGGTGTGGGGCGCGCGGCCCAGTTGGGCCAGTTCGCGCAAGGCGGCCTCGGCGTCGGGCCAGCGCAGGCGCAGCAATTCCATGTCCATCACCGGCGAGGCGAAGCCCTGCTCGACCAGCAGATCGCCCAGATCGTGCATGTCCGGCCACTGCGCAGCCTCGGCGCCCAGCGCGGCGACCTCCGGGTCGCGCAGTTCGCGCAGGGTGTCGGGACCGAAGGTGGTGAACATCAGCACGCCGTCGGGCCGCAGGGCCCGGTTCCAGGCCGCGAACAGGGCCCCGGGCTCGGGAGCCCAGCCCAGCGCCAGGTTGGACCACAGCAATTGCGCGGCGCCCTGCGGCACCGGCGGCGCCTGCAGATCGGCCTGCACCACCTCGGTGGACCCGCCGCCGCGCAGGCGGCGCAGCCAGCCAACGCCCTGCCCGCGCCGCGCGAGCCCGGCCAGCCTGGGAGCGGGCTCCACGCCGATCAGGCGGGCTTGCGGATACTGCGCGCGCAGCAGGGCCAGTCCGTCGCCCCAGGCGCAGCCCACGTCCAGCGCCAGCTCGGGTTGCAGGCGAAGCAGCGGCAGGCGTTCGGCCATGCGCCGCGCCGCCTCGCTCCACAGGAAGGGGACGGCGCCCCGCGCCAGGCGATCGCGGGCGTGGCGCACGCTGGCGCTGGCAGGGGGCGGCATCGGGAACATGGCGGAAGGCGGTCGCGGCGGCGTGGCTTCGCCCGGACTTCGTGCCGGAGCTTCCCGCGGGGTCTTGCAACGCGGCTCCGGCAAGGCGTGGGCGAAGCCGAGCACTATAGCGACATGTAC
>DAIDHU010000429.1 GCA_027451915.1 Thiomonas sp.
GTCTGCACGGTGAAGGCCACGCTGGTGTAGGCCTGCGCGGTCACGCCGGTCTGCGAGGACACCGCGTTGACGCTGCTGGCGATCGCCGAGGCCGACTCGTCGGCGGTGGAGATCGACACCGCGGCCGAGCCCACCGAGCCGGACACGCCGAGGGTCGCCCCGGCCGCGAAGTTGCCCGCGCCGCCCGCGCCGGCAGCACCCGAGCTGAGGGTGAACGCACCGCCGGCGAGGTAGCCGTTGACCGAGTACGCGCCCGAGGTCGTGTAGATCGCGCCCGAGGTGGTCGTGGTGTAGTTGCCCAGCGCGCTGGTCTGCGAGTTGCCGACCGAGACGTTGATGATCTGGTTGGAATTCGCCCCGACCTGGAACTGCGAGCCGGCGAAGGTGCCGTCGAGCAGGTTCTGGCCGTTGAACTGGGTCTGCGTGGCGATGGTCTGCACCTGCGCCAGCAGCTGGGTGACCACGCTTTGCAGGGACTGACGATCCTGCGTGGTGTTGGAGCCGTTGGCCGACTGCACCGCGATGGTGCGGATCTGTTGCAGCAGGTTGGTCTCGTTCTGCAGGGCGCCGGTGGCGGTCTGCACCAGGGACACCGCCTGGTTGCCGTTGGAAACGGCCTGGTTCAGACCGTTGATCTGGGTCTGGAAGCGTTGCGCGATCGAATAGCCGGCGGGGTTGTCGGCGGGGCCGTTGATCTGCTTGCCCGTGGACAGCTGCTGGATGTAGGTGCTGAGACTGCTGGTGGTGTTGCCCAACGCGTTCAGGGTGTTGAGCGCGTTGATATTGGTGTTGATGATGCCGGAAATGGCCATGACAAAGCTCCTGGGGAGAGACATGGTCCGGCTTCCCTGCCGGACGCGGGCAAACCTGTCCGCAGCCGGGTCAACGACACAAGCGTGGCGGACTTTAGGGTTCGCCACGCACGCGGGCACGGAGCCCACGCTGGATGGGGCCCGAAGTTGGCGCCCGCGGTCTCCGCAAGGATTTTTTTGATCTTATGGAACTTTTCGTTCCGTTAATTCATCCCCTCCAGGGCCTGCTCCACCACGGCCCGCAGGTCTCGCGACGCCGCGGCCTGCGCTTCGTCCAGCAGCGGCTCCAGCGCCGCACGCCCCTGCCGCAGCGCCTCTCGCACCTTCGCCAGCTCTGCGGGCAGGCGCTGCACAGCCTGCTCCGCCGGCTGCAGCAAGGCGGAGGCCTGGCTGCCGCCCCTGTCCGTGGACGGCAGGGCCTCCACCAGCGCGGTGGCCTGCAGGCACAGAGGCTCCAGGTCCTGCACCACCGTGTCGAGAGTCTCGCCGTGCACCCCGGGGATGAGTTCCAGACGCTCCAGGGCGAGGCGGAAGTTCAGGCTCAGCAATTGCAGGGCTTCAGCCAGGCGGCGCGCGCGCTGCAGGAATTCGCGCTCGACCTCCGCGCCAAGCGCACCCAGCGCCTCGCGCACCTGCAGCAGGCTGCTCTGCGCCAGCTCCACCCCGCCGGCCAGCTGCAGGGCCTGCTCGCCAGCACCGTCCAGCGCCTGCACCGACTGGCGCAAGGCCTGCAGTCGCGACTGGCCGTCGTGCGCCGATGGCAGCGTCGGCAAGAGGCGTTTCCATTCCTCCTGCACCTGAAGCAGCGAGTCCTGGGCGCTCCGCGCCGCCTGCAGCGAACGCTCGCCCTGCTCGCGCAGGGCATCCTCGGCCTGTTGCGCTCGCAGCGCCAGGCGCTCACGCTCCAGCCCCGCCCGGCGCATGGCCAGGCGCAGGTCGTCCAGCAGGCCCCGCCACTCGGGCGCGGCTTCCGGGACCGAGTCGCCACGCAGCACGGCGCGCACGGCCACGCGCAGGCGCGCCTGCTCGATGCGCAGGCTCAGGCTCAGAAACAAGGCTGCCAGCACCAGAAGCAGCCAGCCGCCCGCCAGCACGGCGGGGGCCGTGGGCAGCCCGGCGCCCCCATGCGCCGGCAGCAGGCGCTGCAGCCACCAGATGCCGGGCAGCCATGCGGCGCACAGCAAGCCCATCGCGACGACGGCTCGGGTCGGTGTGATTCTCACGCTCGGAACTCCGGTGGCTGGGCGCGTGCAGACGGGGCGCCGCCCGGCGCCTCCAGGCAGCCCTTGCACAAAGTGGGCACGTGCAGCACGGGACAGACCTCGCCGCCCGACTCCGCGGGCAGGGGCAGCAAGGCGCGGACCGAGTTCCACGGCGCCGGCAGGCCGGCCTGCACCTCGATCCATTGCTCCGGCCGCGCCTGGTGGACCCCACGCACCTGATCCACCAGCAAGGCCCAGAGCCGGGCATCGTCCTGCACCAGCAGCACCCGGGCGCCTTCGCGGCCCAGGCTCGCACGCCGCCCCATCGCCGCGCCGCAATCCAGCACGGCCAGCACCCGCTGTTGCCAGGCGATCACCCCGGGCCAGTCGCGCCGGCGCTGCCCCGGAAGCTCGACCAGGCTCGAGGCCAGGGCGATCTGTCGCAACAGACGGCTGTCGACCGCGCAGACCTGGCCATCAACCTCGAACAACAGCCAGCTGCCGGCCAGCGCCCCGGCGAATTCCATCGCAGGCATGGGCTGCAGGCCGGGCACGCCGGCCTGCGCCGATCCCGGAAGGGGGAGCGACGGAATCTTGACACTCGTCTGGCCGCCGGCAGGTTCGCTCATGATTCCCCCTGCTCCAGGTCCGCGCACCCGGCGGCCTGCCGAAGGAGTTGCGCGCGGGCATGCTCCGAGGCGACGAAACCCGGATCCAGCAGCAGGGCCAGTTCGGCGGGCGCGGGCTGCAGGCCGGGGACCTGGGGCGGCTCGTTCAGCACCGCCGCCGCGGCCAGCCCCAGCGCAGCCCCCAGCTGCGCGGGCAGCGCCCAGAAATGCAGAGCCTGCTGTTGCTGCACCTGCTGCACACGCAGCGCATAGCCGACCTCCCCGTCGCGCAGCAGCAGGTGGTCGCCAGGGGCCTCCTGTGCCGGCAGGCCCCAGCAGGATTCCAGCCCCACCTCCGGCAGCGCGCCGTACTCGGTCAGCACCAGGGTGTCCCCCTGGGGCAGTTGCAGCATGCGCGCCGGTGCCGCAAGCTGGCCCAGCACCTGCTCGGCCGGCAGGGCCAGGGTCCAGGGCCCCAGGCGCGCCAGGCGCACCTGCAACACACCGTGCCAATTCGACACCTCGATCGCGCCCTCGGCATCCGGCTCCACGCCGGGCCGGTCCCCGCGAGGGCTGCCCGGCCGCATGGCCGGCGCGGCGGCATCGTGCTGCGTGGTCGGCTCGGCGGGCCTGGGCGCGCGCTGCTCGCGCAGCGCCTCGACAAGCTGGGATGCCGCCTCCGATGCCGCCTCGCCGGCAACCTGGCTGGCCAGGGCACGCGCCTGTTCGGCCGCCGCGGCCAGTGCCCGCGAAAGGGTCTCGCGCAGGCCCTCCCAGCCCTGCACCTGCCCGCGCAGCAGCTCGTTGGTCTGTGCCAGGCTTTCGCGCAAGGGCTCCACCGCGCGCTGCAGGCACGTCGTCAGGTCCTGGGCGCTCCAGTCCGTTGCCTGTGGCGAGGCGTTCCCGCCCCGCGCTTGCGCTCGCGCGTCGTCCGCGGGATGGGCCTCGGCCATGGCCTGCGCCTGGGCCTCGGGCATCGCCTGGGCCTCGGGCATCGCCTGGGGCTCGGGCATCGCTTGCGCCTCGGGCATCGCTTGCGCCTCGGGCA
>DAIDHU010000430.1 GCA_027451915.1 Thiomonas sp.
TTCTCGTGGGTGACGAAGGACGGGCCGGTCAGCAGCGCCCTGCCCCCGCCAACGGTGTCGCCGTTGGTCAGGTTCAGGTACAGCATGTCGACGGCCTCGTAGCCCTCGACATAGGGCTGCTGGTCGATCGCCCACTTCAGCGTGCCTCCCTTGGCGATCATGCGGATGGCCGTGGGACTCATGTCGAAAGTGCCCACCACGGCCTTGCTGCCGGCCATGCCGATGGCTCGCACGGCCGTGACCGCGTAGGGAGCGCCCAGCGTGACCACCCAGTCGATGGCCGGATCCTGCTGCAGCTTGGCGACCAGGCGCGATTGCACGTCAGCCATGTTGTTCTCGTTGACGTAGAGCTCCGCGAACTTTCCGTGGAAGGTCTTCTTGATGCCGTCGCAACGCGCCTCGGTCTGCACTGCGCCCTGCTCCTGGTTGACGCACAGCACGTCCTTCGCGCCCTCGCCGTTCAGGCGCTCGCCCACGGCCTCGCCGGCGACCATCTCGTCCTGTCCCGCGTAGCCCAGCAGGCCCATGCTTTTCCACTGGTCCGTGCCGGCGTTGAAACCGACCACGGGAATGTGCGCGGCCTGCGCCTGCTTGACCGCCCCGCGCATGGCGTCGGGATGGGCCAGGGTCAGCGCGATGCCGTTGACATGCTGCTCCACCGCGTTGACCACCAGCTGGGCCTGCTTGGAAGCGTCAGGGCTGGCCAGGTACAGCAGACGCACATGGTCGTTTTTCGCGGCTGCCTCGGCTCCCTTGCGCACGATGTCCCAGAAGGTGTCACCCGGGGCAGCGTGGGTGATCATGGCGATCGTGTACTCGGGGCTCTTGGCATGGGCCGGCATGCCCAACCCAACTGCGCCGCAAGCCAATGCCAACGCCGCGGCGAGCTTCGCCGTAGCGCCGGAACCCTTTTTGAATTGCATGGTCTGTCTCCTCGGTGGCACCGTGTGTGGGCGATGAAGGAATTCGCGCTTGCCGGTTGCCATGCCCACACGTTTTCAACCGGCTTGATCGGCACTCCGGGCGAGCCCGGGGCCGCGGCGACTTGGCGAGCGAACTCGATGTCGCAGGCCGCAGTATGGGCCATGTGAGAAATTTTTTTCTAGGTAATTTCCCGATCGAAGGGTTTTTTCTTTTCGGACTACGCTGCGGCATCGATGGCTACGTCCGCTTCCGCCGGACGCATTCGAGAACCCGCCCCCCGACCGCCGATGAGCTTCCTGTCCTTTCCTCCAGACCGCCGCCACGATCTCGCCTGCCTGGGCCGCCTGGCGGTGGACCTGTATTGCGAGCAATTCGGCGCCCCGCTGGAAGGCGCGCGCAGCATGGCCATGTACCTGGGCGGCAGCTCGGCAAACGTCGCCTTCGGGGTGGCGCGACTGGGCCTGCGCAGCGCCATGATCTCGCGCGTGGGCGACGAACAGATGGGACGCTTCCTGCTGGATACGCTGGAGCGCGAAGGCTGCGATGTCAGCCAGGTGCAGGTGGATCCGCGACGCCTGACCGCGCTGGTGCTGCTGGGCCTGAAGGACCGCGACACCTTCCCGCTGCTGTTCGTGCGCGAGAACTGCGCCGACATGGCCATCGACGCGGCAGGGATTTCCGAGGCCTTCATCGCCGAATGCCGCGCGCTGGCCATCACCGGCACCCATCTTTCCACCGACACCACCCGCGCGGCCGCCTCCACGGCGCTGCGCCATGCCGGCGCGCATGGGGTGGTGCGGGTGCTGGACATCGACTACCGGCCGGTGCTGTGGGGCCTGACCCGCCCGGGCGCCGGCGAGAACCGCTACGTACCCGACGAGCGGGTGAGCGCCCGCCTGCAGGAGATGCTGGACAGTTTCGAGCTGATCGTGGGCACCGAGGAGGAATTCATGATCGCCGGCGGCGTGGCGGGCGACCTGCTCGGCAGCCTGCGACGCGTGCGCGCCATCACCCCCGCCGTGCTGGTGCTCAAGCGCGGCCCGCTGGGCTGCTGCGTGATCGAGGACGAGGTACCCGGGGATCTGGGCGCGCTCAAGGCCTACCCGGGCGAGCGCGTGCGGGTGCGCAACGTGCTCGGCGCGGGCGATGCCTTTCTGGCCGGACTGCTGAGCAGCCTGCTGCGCGGGCAGGACTGGGCGCAGGCCACTCGCGTGGCCAACGCCTGCGGAGCCATCGTGGTTTCACGCCATGCCTGTTCGGCGGCCATGCCTACGCCGGCGGAGCTGGAGCATTGGTTCGCCAGCCCCCATCACCCCGACGTCGACGGGGATGCGGAACTGGCGCACCTGCACCGCGTGAGCGTCGCGCGCCCGCGCTGGGAGGAGTTGCACGTGATGGCCTTCGACCATCGCAGCCAATTCCTCGACCTGGCGCGCGAGGCCGGAGCCGACGAGGCGCGCATTCCCGCGCTCAAGCAACTGCTGCTGGATGCGGCCACGCAGGTGGAATCGCGCTGCGGCCTGCAAGGTCGCATCGGCGTGCTCATCGATGGCGGCGACTACGGCGCCGACGCACTGGCCCATGCCACGGGACGCGGCTGGTGGGTGGGGCGCCCGGTGGAACTTCCGGGCTCGCGCCCGCTGCGCTTCGACGGTACCGCGTCCATCGGCAGCGCGCTGGTCTCCTGGCCCGCCGAACAGGTGGTGAAGTGCCTGGTGCACTACCACCCCGACGACCCCGTCGAGCTGCGCCTGGAGCAGGAGGACCGCCTGCTGGAGCTGTGGGAGGCCACGCGCGCGACCGGCAATGAACTGCTGCTGGAGATCATTCCCCCGCGCGAGCTGTGCCCGCCCGGCACCGAGGACCAGGCCGTGCTGCGTGCGGTGCAGCGTCTGTACAACCTGGGCATCCGGCCCGAGTGGTGGAAACTCGCGCCCATGCGCGAGGCCGGCTGGCGCGCCCTGGGGCGCCTGCTCGCGGCGCGTGACCCCTATTGCCGGGGTGCGGTGATCCTGGGCCTGAACCAGCCGCTGAGCGAACTGGCGGCCAGTTTCGGCGACGCCCGCGACCCGGTGGTCAAGGGCTTCATGGTCGGGCGTACGCTGTGGGCGCGCGAATCCCTGCTGTGGCTGCGGGGCGAGCTTGACGACGCCGGGTTGAAGGCCGCGGTGGCGAACAATTTCGTCGCGCTGGTCGAGGCCTGGGCCGCGCGGCGCGGCGGCGCGCGGGGCGCGACGCGGGCCTGACACGGAGATTCCCATGAGCTATGTACGCATGACCATGGCGCAGGCGCTGGTGCGCCACCTGGCCGCCTTGCGGGTGGAGACCGCGGACGGCCGCCTGCAGCCCTATTGCGCGGGCGTGTTCGCCATTTTCGGGCACGGCAACGTCTGCGGCCTGGGCGAGGCCTTGTGGGAAGCACGCGCCGAGCTGCCGACCCTGCGCGCGCACAACGAACAGTCCATGGCGCATGCGGCGATCGCCTTCGCCAAGGCCAGCATGCGCCAGCGCATCATGGCGGTGACCACCTCCATCGGCCCCGGGGCCACGAATCTGGCCACGGCCGCCGCGCTGGCCCACGTGAACCGCCTGCCGGTGCTGCTGCTGCCGGGCGACACCTTCGCGTCGCGCCGACCCGACCCGGTGCTGCAGCAGCTGGAGAGTTTCCACGCCGGCGACCTCAGCGTGAACGACTGTCTGCGCCCGCTCACGCGCTACTTCGACCGCATCACCCGCCCCGAGCAGATCCTCGTGGCCCTGCCCCAGGCCATCGGCGCCATGATCGACCCGGCCAGCTGCGGCCCCGCATGCCTGGCGCTGTGCCAGGACGTGCAGGCCCAGGCCTTCGACTGCCCGGAGAGCTTCCTGCACCCGGCGCCCATGCGCCTGCGGCGCCCTCCCGCCGAGGCCGGCGAGCTCGAGCGCGCCACGCAGCTGCTGCGCCGCGCCGAGCGCCCGCTGATCATCGCCGGGGGAGGCGTGCTGTACAGCCAGGCGGGAGAGAGCCTGCGCGCCTTCGCCGAAGCCCATGGCATCCCGGTGGCGGAGACCCACGGCGGCAATAGCTCGCTGCCCTGGGACCACCCCTTCAACGTGGGCGCCATCGGCGTGGACGGCGGGCCCTCGGCCAACGCCCTGGCCGAGGAGGCCGACCTGGTGTTCGCCGTGGGCACGCGCATGCAGGACTTCACCACCGGCTCGCACGCGCTGTACCCGGGGGCCGAGCTGCTGGGCCTGAACGTGCAGGCCTTCGACGCCGCGAAATGGCACGGCCACGCGCTGGTGGCCGACGCCCGCACCGCGCTGGAACAGCTCGAGCCCGGCCTGCAGGGCTGGCGCGCCGACCCGGAATGGTCGCGCCGCGCCCAGGGCCTGGCTGCGGACTGGGTGCGGCGG
>DAIDHU010000431.1 GCA_027451915.1 Thiomonas sp.
CGCTGAACTGGATCATCGACACCTGGGGCGACGAGCGTGCGATCGCAGCGGCCGGTCGCACCATCGTCTACGTGCTGCATGAAAGCGTCGGGCACCTCGGCATCTTCGTCGGTGGCGAGGTGGCGCGCAAGGAGCACGACCAGCTCGTGAGCTCGCTGGACGTGATCGAGAGCCTGCCACCAGGTTTGTATGAAATGAGGCTCCAGGCCAAGGATGGCGTGGACGTGCAACGCTGGGACCGCCTGGAGCCGGGCGATTACAGCGTGCATTACGAGCATCGCACCATGCAGGACATCCTGGCGCTCAATCCCGAGGGACGCGAGGAGGAAGCGCTGTTCTCCACCATCGCCAAGGTGTCGGAGTTCAACGCGCAGTGGTACAAGGCCTGTCTGCGCCCATGGGTGCGGGCCGCGTCGAACCGTGCCACCGGCGATGCCCTGGGTCATCTGCATCCGCTGCGCCTGCAGCGCGAGCTGTTCAGCGACGCCTCGCCTGTCGCTCCCGCGATCCGGCGCCTCGCCCGCCAGGCCCGCGCAGTGCGCAGGCCCGCGCAGTCCGACAATCCGCTGCTCGACGCGCAACGGCGCCTGGACGCAAGCCTGCGCGCCGGCCTGGAAGGCCTGCGCGAGCTGCGCGATGGTCTGGCCGTCGCCTGGGCGCGCCAGTTGTACGGACCCTCCGGGCTCGGCCGCTGCTTCCCCCCCGACGCGCCCGACGCCGATGAGGCGCAGGCGCGCGCGCTGGAGCAGATCGGGCAGGCGCGCGCGCAGGCGCTGGAACAGGTGGAGCAGGGGGGGTTCGCCGAGGCCGTGTGCCGCATCGTGCTGGCCGGCATGGCCTCCATCGGGGCCTTCGAGCGGCGCAGCCTGCGCCTGGCGCGACTGCTGACGCGGCTACCCGCGCAGGGGCGTGGTGGCGTTCCGGTGTCCATCGACTGGACCCGCCTGCTCAAGGAACAGGCGCGCATCACCGCGGTGGCGCCCGTCGAGGCGCTCAACGCGATCGAGCGCATGCTGCCGGACCGGACCAGCCGCGAGCGCGCGCTGGCGCTGGCGGCGGCGGTCATGATGATCGAGCCCACGCTGGCCAATCCACGCTCGGAGATCATCGAATTCCTCATGGACACCCTGGGGGCCGATCCGCAGCGTGTGATCGCGCTGGCGCGCAAGCTGACCGGCGCGCTGGAGGCGCCCACGCCCGGTCCGCGGCCGCAGCGGCAGGCGCGCCGGCGCCGCCCGGGCCCCGTGGTCTGAGCGAATCGCAAGCCCACCGGGAACCCTGATGCTGACCCTCCGAAGCCTGCTGGACCAGCCCCACAAGCTACCCACCGTGCCCAAGGTCGCGCAGGAGCTGATCCGCAGTTTCAGCGACGAGCAGGTCTCCTTCGCCCAGGTGGCCGGACAGATCTCGGCCGATCCCGTGCTCAGCGCCAAACTGCTGCGCCTGGCCAATTCTGCCTATTTCCATTTCCCCCGCACCATCGGCTCCGTCGACGACGCCTTGCGCATGCTGGGTTTCGTGATGGTGCGCAACCTGGTGCTGGGCCATGGCATGGCCGCCGCGTTTCGCAAGACCCCGGGTGTGGATCTTCCCGCCTTCTGGCGCTACAACCTGTACGTCGCATGCGCGGCCCGCTGGCTGGCCGCCGAGGCCCAGGCGCCGTCCGATGCGGCCTTCACCGTCGGGCTGATGCACGGCATCGGCCAGT
>DAIDHU010000432.1 GCA_027451915.1 Thiomonas sp.
GGCGCCAGCTGGCAGGACCTGTCCTCGCTCAAGTACCCGCAGGGCGCGCGCTACATCGTGAAGTACCTGCCCACGCCGGATTTCGACCCCGCGGCGCCGGCGGCGCGGCCTGAGTACCGGGACGCGACCGTGTACAAGATCTGGAGCCTGGCCTTCGGCAACCCCGACCAGCCGGGGCGCATGTACGCGGGAACCATTCCCGGAGGCCTGTTCGTCAGCGACGATGGCGGCGACAGCTGGGAACTGAACCGTGCGCTGTGGAACCATGAAAGCCGCGGCGGAGACCTGTTCGCCGGGGACGCGACCCACGAGAATCGCTGGTTCGGCACGCCGGCCAGCGTGGATTACGGAGTGTTCGAGCCGGGCATCCATTCCATTGTCGTCGACCCTCGCGACGGCCGGCGCCTGCTGGTGGCGGCCTCCTCCGCCGGGCTGCTGGAAACGCGCGACGGCGGCCGGAGCTGGGTCGGTCGCAACCAGGGCATGCTCAACGACTACCTGCCGGATCCGCGGGCCGAATGGGGGCACGACCCGCATTTCGTGAGTGCCTGCGCGGGGCAGCCGGACCGCGTCTGGCAGCAGAACCACTGCGGCATTTTCCACAGCGAGGATGGGGCCTCGAACTGGACCCGGGTGAGCCGCCCGGAGGCCGGAGTGCATTTCGGATTTCCCATCGCCGCGGACGCGCGCGACGGGCGTACCGCCTGGGTGGTTCCGGCGCGGGCCGACTCGCAGCGCATGGCCATCGGGGCCGGCCTGTTCGTGGCGCGCACCGAGGACGCAGGGCAGTCGTGGACGGAGCTGCGCAAGGGCCTGCCTCAGGACCATGCCTACGACATCGTGCTGCGCCACGGCCTGGACGCCGCGGGCGAGCGCCTGTGCTTCGGCACCACGACCGGCAATGTCTACCTTTCCGAGGACCGGGGGGACTCCTGGCGCTGCCTGGGCAACAATTTCCCGCCGGTCTATTCCGTGCGCTTCGGATGAGCGCGATGCCCAGCGTCGAGATCACCCGGCACCTGCACAGGTTCTTTCCCATGTTGCAGGCGGGCAGGATCGAGGTGCAGCCGGGCTCGGTGGCCGAGGTGCTGCGCGCGGTGGATCGCGTGGCGCCCGGATTCACCGACTACGTGCTGGACGAGCGCGGCGCGCTGCGCCGGCACGTGGCGCTGAGCATCGACGGGCGTATTGTCATCGACCGCGCCACGCTGCGCGACCACGTGGCCGAAGGCTCGGTGGTGCACGTGTTCCAGGCCCTGACGGGGGGCTAGCCCGTTCCTGAGCCCGGCGGGGCGGCGAGGAACTCGGCTTCGATGCGCAGGTGCACGGTGTCGCCGACCAGGCCCGGCCAGGCCTTCAGGCCCAACTGGTCGCGCGAGAAGCTGCCGCGTGCCGAGAAGCCCAGCGTGGGCGTGCCGGTGACCGGGTCCACCCCGTAGCCGTTGAAGCGCACGTGCAGCACCAGGGGCACGCGCTCGCGGCCGAGCATGAGCATTCCGGTCACGTCGCCGCGTCGCGCCGAGGTGGGGTGCCAGCCCTGGGCCCGCAGGCGCAGGTAGGGGTGGCGCGCGGCGTCGAGCATGGCAGGCGAGCGCAGTTCCCGGTCCAGCAGGGGGACGTTGGTGTCCACGCTGTCGGTACGCACGCGGGCCTCCACGCTGGCCTCGGGCGCGCCGCCGGCCGGCCAGCGCAGCGTGGCCTGCACGCGGTCGAAACGCATGACGGGCCGGGAAAAGCCCAGATGGTCGACCGAGAACACCACGCTGCAGTGCTCGGGGTCGAGCTGGTAGGTGCCCGCGGGCACCGAGGCCAGGCTGCTGTCCTGCACGCGCAGCGCGGAACGCAGCTCGGCGCAAGCACTCAGCGCCAGGACACAGGCGGCCAGGGCGGCGAGCAGCAGGCGACGCGGGGGCGGGATGCGGGGGCGCATGGGATCGGGGGAACCTCGAGGGCCGGGGAGGGCCGTGGCGGAGCATGGAACGGAGACGCCGCGCCAGCATAACCCCGGCTCGGGCGGGGACGCAGGACTGGACGCGGCCGCGCCGGGCGCGAGCATCAAGCACCTTGATGGTCAGCCCCAAGAACTATCGCTTTTGTCATGGCTATCGCCAGGCCTACCATGGGAGCCTCGCGCTGCCCGCGTGTTCTCCTCTCCCTTGTCGAGCCCGATCCGATGCAAGCCCCGATCACCAACCCCGGCATGATGTCTCCCTTCCACCTCGCCTTTCCGGTGCACGATCTCGCGCTGGCGCGGCAGTTCTACGGCGGCCTGCTCGGCTGCCCCGAGGGCCGCAGCTCCGAGGAATGGGTGGATTTCAACTTCTACGGCCATCAGATCGTCGCCCACCTGGCGCCCTCCGAGACGGGCGAGGTGCAGCGCAACGCCGTGGACGGTCATGGCGTGCCGGTGCGCCACTTCGGCATCGTGCTGCCCATGGCCGACTGGGAGGCCCTGGCCCGGCACCTGCGGGAACAGGGCCTGCGCTTCGTGATCGAGCCCTACATCCGTTTCAAGGGCGAGCCGGGCGAACAGGCCACGATGTTTTTCCTCGATCCCTCGGGCAACGCCATCGAGGTCAAGGCCTTCGCCGACATCGGCAGGCTGTTCGCCAAGTAGGCGCTCTCGCCGGCCGGCGCGTTCAGGCGAGGGCCGCGGGCGACGCCGCGGCCAGCGTGACGCCGCCGTCGCGCAGCGCCTGCGTCAGGCCGCTGGCGAAGGCGAGCGCTCCCGGCTGGTCGCCGTGCAGAGACAGCGCCTGCGCCTCGATGGGGACCTCGCGCCCCGATCGCGCCCGCACGAAGCCGCGTTCGAGCATGTGCCGGACCTGGGCCACGGACTGCCGCAGATCGGTGATCATCGCACCCTCCTGGCGCCGCGGCGTGAGGGTGCCGTCGTCCTGGTAGCTGCGATCGGCGTAGACCACGCTGACCACCCGTAGGCCGAGGCCGCGCGCCACCCGCGCGGTGATGCTGCCCGACATGGCGTAGAACAGCAGCGAGGCATCGACGTCGCGCACGGCACGGCAGATGGCCTCCGACAGCTTCTCGTCCACCACCGCCATGTTGTCCAGCGCGCCGTGGGTCTTCACGTGGCGCACGCGCGCGCCGGCGGCGGCGGCCACGCCCTGCAGCGCGCCGACCTGGTAGACGACGAGGTCGTAGGCCTCCGAGGGGGTGATGGCCATCGCGCGACGTCCGAAACCCTGCAGATCCGCCAGCCCGGGATGCGCGCCGATGGCCACGCCGCGGGCGGCGGCCGCGCGCACGGTGCGCGCCATCGTGCCGGGGTCGCCGGCGTGGAAGCCGCAGGCGATGTTGGACGAGTTGACGAACTCGAGCAAGGCCTCGTCGTCGCCCATGGCGTATACGCCGAAGCCTTCGCCCATGTCACAGTTCAGGTCCAGGGTCTTCATGGTGGAGGTGGTTCAGGTCGCCCGCGGCGACGGTTCGGGAAACAGGTCGGCGTACAGGCGCGCGCGTTCCAGCAGCAGGCGCTGCGCGCAGTCCACGTCGATGAGGGTGAATCGCAGCGAGCTGCCCGGGGCGCATTGGGCCAGGCGCGGCAGGTCCACGCTGGCCACCTGGGCGATGCGCGGATAGCCGCCGGTGCTCTGACGGTCGGCCATGAGCACGATGGGGCAGCCGTCGGGCGGAACCTGCACGGTGCCGAAGGTGACGGTCTCCGACAGCATGTCGGTGCGCACGTGGCGTTGCAGCGCGGGGCCCTGGAGCCGGTAGCCCATGCGATCGGATTGCGCGCCGATGCGCCAGGCTTCATCGAGCCAGCAGGCCTGCGAGGCGGGTGTGAACTGGGGCCATTCGTTGCCCAGCAGGATGCGTATCGGGCCGGGGTCGGACAGGGCTTGCAGCAGGACCTGCCGGGCCCGCTGCGCGCGCGCGCGCAGCCGCGGTGCGGGCCCCTGCGGCGCCGCCAGTTCCAGCAGGTCGCCCGCGGCCAGCGGCCGGCCGGCCAGGCCGCCCAGCCCGGAGCGCACATGGGTGCTGGCGCTGCCCAGCACGCGTGGCACGACGAAGCCGCCGCGCACGGCCAGGTAGGCGCGCACGCCGGCGCGCCGCTCGCCGAAGCGCAGGGTGGCGCCGGCCGGCATGCTCGCCGCCCGATCTCGCGGGAGGGGCTTGCCATGGACGCTGGGCGAGAGATCGGCGCCGCAGCAGGCGATCACCGCGCGCGAGCTGAATCGCAGCACCGGGCCGAGCAGGGTGATCTCCAGGGTCGGCATGTCGGGCGGATTGCCCACCGCTGCGTTGGCCAGGCGATGGGCGGCTTGGTCCATGGCGCCCGACACCGACACTCCGAGGTGCTGGAACCCCCTGCGCCCGAGATCCTGCAAGGTGCTGAACGCCCCCGGCCTGAGCACCTCGATGCGACAGGGCGCCTCAGGCATCGGCGCGCCCCCGCAGGAGTTCGAAGTCCTCGCGGTCCACCGGGATGAAGCGCACGTGGTCGCCGGGCGCCCGCAGGCAGGGAGCCCGGGCTCGCGGGGCGAACAGGGCCAGCGGCGTGCGCCCGATGAGATTCCAGCCGCTGGGCAGCTCGAAGGGGTAGATCACGCACTGGCGGTTGGCCACGCCCACCGTGGCGGCGGGCACGCGCGGGCGCGGCGTGGCGCGCCGCGGGAGGTCGAAGGCCTCGTCCCAGAGCCCCATGTACGGATGTCCCGGAGCAAAGCCGACCATGAACACGCTGCGCAGCCCGTGGGCGTGCCGGCGCACGAGCTCGGCGGGTGTGATGCCGGCTCGCGCGGCGAGCTCGTCGAGGTCCGGGCCCCAATCACCCCCGTAGCACACGGGAATCTCGACCACGCGGGGCGCGCGGGCCTGCGCGTCGCACGCGGCCTGCAGCAGTTCCCGCGCCGCCGCCTCCACGGCCGCCAGCGGCGTCAGCCCGGGTCGCGTCGGCACGGCCTCGGGACGAAAGTGCAGCCCCACGGTGGTGAACGAGGGGACGATGTCGTCGACGCCGGGCAGCGCGGCGTCGCGCACGCGCTGGGCGAAGGCCACGACACGCCGGTTGAGTTCCAGGTCTACCCCCTGGCCGAAGTCGACCACCAGGCAGGTATCGCCGACGCAGCGCATGATCGGGGCGTCGGCCTGCTCCTGGCCCGCGCCCGGGGCCTTGGCGGGGTTCATGCCGGGGTTCAAGCGCGCAGCTCCTGTGGGCATCGGGAACGCGCCCATCCTAGACCCGGCGACAGCGTATGCAAATCAAATACTATTTGCGGGAACCATCAATTCCCTTTGTGCATGCTCCGTGAGCTGAAGACCTTCGTCGCCGTCGCGCGCGAAGGCACCTTCACCGCCGCCGGCGAGAGGATCGGGCTCACCCAGGCGGCGGTGAGCGCGCAGATGCAGCGCCTGGAGGCCGCGCTGGGATTCACCCTGTTCGACCGCACGGGACGTTCCGCCCGGCTCAATGCCCGCGGGCGCGAGGTGCTGGAGCGGGCGCAGGAACTGCTGCAACTGCTCGGCGGACTGGGCTCGGGCGCGGCCGGGCCGCAGGCCGCGGTGACGGTGGAACTCGGCGCCATCGCCTCGGTGCAGCGCTCGGTGCTGCCGCAGGTGCTCGCGGCCTTCCACCGCCGGATGCCGCGCTGCCACAGCCGGGTGCTCCCGGGGCTGTCCATGGAGCTGCTCGACCTGGTCGATGCCGGGGAGATCGACATGGCGGCCGTCATCCGGCCGCCGTTTCCGCTGCAAGCCGATCTGCGCTGGACCACGCTGGCGCACGAGCCCTTCCGCCTGCTGGTGCCGCGGGCTGCGAAGGGGGAGGATTGGGCCGAGCTGCTCGCCGGCCAGCCTTTCGTGCGCTACGACCGTGCCTCCTTCGGCGGGCGCCAGGTGGACCGCTTCCTGCGCTCCGCGCATCTGCGGGTGCGCGAGGTGTGCGAACTCGACGAGCTCGATGCCATCGTGCGCCTGGTGGCCCATGGCGTGGGCGTGGCGCTGGTTCCGCAGACCGCCAGCCACCGTCGCTGGCCCGCGGGGGTGCGCGCCGTCGACCTCGGGCGCCACACCTTCCATCGCGACATCGGCCTGGTGCATCGCGCCGCCCAGGATCCCGCGAGCCCCGCCGGCCTGCTGGCCCAGGGGCTGCGCGAGGCCTACGCGCAGGCTGGCCGCGGGGCGGCGGCCTGAGACCTCAGGGTTGCGGCGCGGTCGCGCCGTGCTTGCGCGCGAGCCGGCCCGGAAGGGCCTCGAATGCCTCCACGGGCATCGGCTTGCCGAAGTGATAACCCTGGAAGGCGTCGCAGCCGTGCTGCATCAGGAAGGCCCATTGCGCCGGGGTCTCCACGCCCTCGGCCAGCACGTTCAGCCCCAGGCCCTTGCCCATGGCGATGATGGTCTGGGCCACCATGGCGTCCTGCGGGTCCGCGGGAAGGTCGTCGACGAAGGATTTGTCGATCTTGAGCTGGTCCAGGGGCAGGCGGGTCAGGTAGGACAGGGAGGAACTTCCGGTGCCGAAATCGTCCAGCGCGAAGGAGATTCCCGAGGCCTTCAGGGCCTGCATCTTGTCGAAGCCATCCCGCAGGTTGTCCAGCACCGTGCTCTCGGTGAGCTCGATTTTCAGGCGCGAGGGTGCCGCCCCGGCCTGGCGCAGCGAGGTCAGCACGCATTGCACGAAATCGGCCTGCGCGAACTGGCGCGCGCTGGCATTGATGGCCAGCACCAGCTCGCGGGTGGCGGCGGCCCCGGCCCACGCGGCGAGTCGCGCGCAGGCCGCATCCAGCACCCATTGCCCCAGCGGGACGATGATGCCCGTTTCCTCGGCCAGGGATATGAACTCGCCCGGAAGCAGCAGGCCGCGCGAGGGGTGGTTCCAGCGCAGCAGGGCCTCGGCACCGGTCAGGGCACCGGCGCGGTCGAACTGGGGCTGGAAGTAGAGGACGAATTCGTGGTTGCGCAGGGCCGCGCGCAACTCGGACTCCAGCGCGGTGCGCTGCGCCAGCTCCACTTGCATGCTGGTTTCGAAGAAGCTGACCGCGTTGCGCCCGCCCTGCTTGGTGCGGTACATGGCGAGGTCGGCGTGCCGAAGCACGGTCTCGACGGAATCCGCGCTGCCCCGGAACAGGGTCGCGCCGATGCTCACCGTGCAGTAGAAGGTCTGGCCGCCGAGCTCGTAATGGCCGCTGATGCCGGCGAGCACCTTGTCCGCCACCCTGCGCGCGTGCGCGCCGGCCTGCAAGGGCTCCCGGCCCAGGCCCTCGAGTACCAGCACGAATTCATCGCCCCCGAAACGCGCCACGGTGTCGCTGGCGCGCACGGCCTGGCGCATGCGCCGGGCCGCTTCGACCAGCAATTGGTCGCCGGCCTGGTGGCCGATGGTGTCGTTGACCTTCTTGAAATGGTCGAGGTCGACGAACAGCAGGGCGCAATATTCCTGGTCGCGCTCGCTCGCCGACATGGCATGCGCCAGGCGATCGTAGAGCAGCGTGCGATTGGGCAGATCGGTCAGGGCATCGAATCGAGCCAGGTGCTCCGCCTTCGATTCGGCCTCGCGCCGCGCCGTGATGTCCTGGACGGTGCCGAGCATCTGCAGGGGTCGGCCCGAGGCGTCCAGGCTGAGGCGGCCGAGGCCGTGCACCCAGCGCAGCGCGCCATCGATGGGGCGGATGATCCGGTACTCGCGGTCGAAGGGGCGGCCCTGCTCGAGCACCTCGTGGGCCAGATATTCGGCCATCATGACACGATCTTCCGGCGCCACCAGCGCGGCCCAGCCCTGGATGGTGTGGTCATGGCGGGAGTCGATGCCCAGCAGGCGGTCGAGCATGTCGGAGCCTTCCCAGGTGCCGCGCTGGAGGTCGAGCACGTAGCTGCCCATGGCCGCGATTTCCTGGGATTCGCGCAGGGCCTCGATGGCCTGGTCGATGCGCTGCTGGGCCGTGCGGCGCTCCGTGATGTCCCGCGAGGAGTTGAACAACAGGCGGCGGCCCAGGATGTCCAGGGGCTTGCCGGAGACCTCCACGGGGAAGACGGTTCCGTCCTTGCGCCGGTGGTGGGTTTCGAACTGGGTTCGCGAGGCGGACTCGAACTGGGCCGCCACCTTGGCATCGAGCTCCCGCGGCGGCAGATCGGCATCCCAGAAGGAGGCGTGCCTGCCCAGCAGTTCCTGCCGGGAGTAGCCGAGCATGGAGCAGAACTCGTCGCTGACGAACACCAGATGGCCGCTGTGGTCGAGCACGTGCAGGCCGTCGCTGGCGTTGCGCAGCAGGCTTTGCGCCTGGCTGCCCGCCAGGCCCGAGGTTTTCATCTCGCGCCACAGGCGGTGCGCGCCCAGCAGGGTGACGACCAGGAAGGCGCCCAGGAAGCCCAGCACCCAGGCCAGCTGGCGCCTCCAGGGGGCGAGGATGTCCGATTGCGCCCGCCCCACGACCAGGCTGAAGGGAACTGCGGAAAGGCGCCGGTAGGTGTCGATGCGGGCGATGCCATCGCCGGTCCTGGCCGCGAAAAAGGTCAGGCTGGGCCGGCCGGAGGCCATGGCCTGGTGCAACTGGGGCGAAAACCGCCGCGCCCCCATCTGCTCCTCCGGGTTGGACGACGCGGGAAAGCGGGTGATGACCGCGTTGTCCGCATCGCGCAGCAGCACGATGCCTTGCGGACCCACCGAGGCCTGCTCCAGCAGCTTGTGGAAATGGCGCACAGGAACCGCCACGGCCACCACGCCCGCGAAACCCCCGCCGGAGTTGTCGTAGCGTCGGGCGAACACGATCACCGGGCCCTGCGCGGGGCTGCCCGGGGTCGGGTTGCCCACCCACAGCTGCGCATGCGCGGCAGCGGCCAGATGGCGGAAAAAGTCCCGCGCCGCCCAGTTGTCCGCGGCCTGCTGCCTTCGCGGGATGTCGAACAGGAGGCGTCCCGAGGAGTCGCTGACTCCGATCGAGCTGCCCGCCATGAGATGGGCCTGCTCGCGCGCGATGAAGGGACCCAGGGCCCCGAAGTCCGGGGAAGCCCCCGCGGGCCGCTGATGCTCCAGGGCATCCGCGACCACTCCCAGGGTCAGGTCGATGCGGTCGACGTCGCTGGCGATGCTGCGCTGCAGGATGCGCGCGATGGTCTGGGTCGATGCCGCGGCCGCGGCCTCATAGTTGGACCGACTCTCGATCAGGAACCATGTCGCTGCCGCGACGGCGAGCAGGTTGAAGGCAATGGCGCCGATAAATAACAACAGCGCAGCGCGGTTCTGCCTAGAAAACCAGGCAAAAATCATGATTCTTGGTGAGTATGAACATTTTTGAGGCGTCGCGCCGTATTCGTGTGCGGGCTCGGCAAGAGTATCCGTTTCCCGCGAGCCCACACAAGCTCGAAATACACACTTTTCTCGAAAAGTTTGCGCGTTCGTCGCGGGGGTGATGGCTTGCTATGCTCTGGCGCATGCATCCAGGCCGTGTCGACCCCCCTTGCAGGCCTTGCGCGGGAGATCCCCCGTGCGCGCCGGTGACGACGCGGTCCTTGCTGCTGGCCTTGGGCCTGACCACGCTGGCCGTGTGGGTCTGTTACGCCTGGCTGGACCGACCGATCGCCTGGTTTGTCCACGACCATGGCTTGCCGCGCGTGCCGGGCCTGCTGCAATTGACCCATCTCCCCGACCTCCTGGTCGCGGCCAGCGCCGTCGTGCTGCTGCTTGCGCCGCTGCGGCGCGGCTCGCGGCGCCCGATCGGCTGCGTCGAGCGCATGCTGTTTCAAGCCAGCGCGAGCGTGGCGCTGGCGGTGTTCGTGAAGGATTTCCTCAAGTTCGTCTTCGGCCGGGCCTGGCCCGAAACCTGGATCGACCACAATCCCTCGCTGATCCACGATCATGTCTACGGATTCTTCTGGTTCCAGGCCGGCCCGGGTTTTCATTCCTTTCCCTCGGGCCACACCACCGTGACCTTCGCCGCGATGTCCGTGCTGTGGGCATGGCTGCCCGCGCGCTGGCGCTGGCTGTGCGTCGTGCCCTGCGTGCTGGTCGTAGCCGGTCTGCTCGGGATGGACTACCACTTCCTCGGCGACGTCGTCGCCGGTGCCTTCCTCGGCGCTGCGTGCGGCGTGTGCGTGCACCGATGGATGGGGGCGGCTCAGCCTCGTCCCCTGCCTGGCCCTCGTGGCAAATAGCCCCCCGAGCCGCCCCCCGCCCATGCACCCCTTCCTCGTCTCCCTGGCCCTGGTCGCGCTGGCCGAGATCGGCGACAAGACCCAGTTGCTGTCCCTGCTGCTGGCCGCGCGCTACCGGGCTCCGCTGCCCATCATCGCCGGCATCCTGGTCGCGACCCTTGCCAACCACGGGCTGGCCGCCGCCGCGGGCGATCTGCTGGCGCACATGATCAGCCCGCGCCTGCTCGACTGGGCCGTCGTGCTGTCCTTCGTGCTCATGGGGCTGTGGATCCTGGTGCCCGACAAGGTCGACGATGACGATCTGCCCCGGCGCGGCGCGCGCGGGGTGTTCCTGGCCACCGCGGTGTCGTTCTTCGTAGCGGAGATGGGCGACAAGACCCAGGTGGCCACGGTCGCGCTGGCGGCGCGCTACAGCGAGTGGCTGCCGGTGGTGGCTGGCACCACCCTGGGCATGCTCAGCGCCAACGTGCCGGCTGTCCTGTTCGGCCACCGCTTCGCCGATCGCCTGCCTACCCGTTGGGTGCATGCCATCGCCGCGCTGCTGTTCCTGGTCCTGGGCGGACTGGCCCTGCGCACGGCGCTCGCGGCGCCGGTTCTCAGTGCGACTTGATGATGATCGGCTGGGAGTAGATGCCCTCGTATTGCAGGGCGTCGCGCTTCCTGGCCGCCAGCACGGATTTCATCACGCATCGGGAGAACGCCGGCGTGCCCGGCGTGAATCCGAAACCCCTGCAATCCGACTGCGCACGCGCCACACGCGCCTGCTCGCGTTGCGCGGCCGTGGTGCAGCCCGTCAGCATGAGTGCCGTGACTGCGAGCATCCAGCAGAACTTGGCCATGGTCTAGCCCCCCAGGCTTTGGCAAGAGCTCGCATTGTCCCGCGGGGGTACTGCACGGCGGGTTAGAAGGGCGTGATCCGGGAATCAGGCCACGATCCGCGGAGCAGGAAAAAGCCCTTGGGCTCCGAGAGCGCCAAGGGCTTGATTTCAATCTGGTGCGGGAGGGGGACTCAGGCAACCAAGCTAAGTGCTTGCAAGAACGTGGAAAAATGTTCTGTAAGCGAAAACATGCCCCCAAACTTGCCCCCTGCGAAGCGTGGCTGGCCTGTTATCCACAGGGCTAATTTGCTGCATCGGTCGCACGCCGACCTTACGTTGCACGGTCGCCACTGGTGGCGCTGCTCGACGTGCTGCACAGGCAGCGTCCAATAGCCGGAATTCCGGCAGTTGCCCCACATGCGTGCTTCCCGAACGCGCGCTCCTGGCACTCAGTCTGGTGGCTCGATTCTGAGCCGCCAAATTTTCGGGCGCGGGCAATTGCAGCCCCAGGTCGTGCGCGGCATGGGTGAGATTTGAAATCCACCCCGCCAGCCGAAGCGCCGGCTACCCGCGCAGCTTCTTGAGCGCCAGCCGATGCTCGCGCAGCATCTCGGCAAATCGCCGCATCGTGGCGCGCTGCTCGTTGCAGTCCAAGCCATGCACTAGGGCATTCTGCGACGACGCGGCTTTGCCCTCAGGCGTCCTCGGGCCTGTGGACCTCTCCCAGGGCTTCCATCGCTGGATGGCCTCTCGCTGGCGCTGCTTGTGTTCCGGCTTCCAGTGCGCTCCACTCATTCGGGGCCTCCAGGCGTGATAGTTCGTTCGCGGGAATCGCGGATTCCCTCGCGTGCGCGTGCGAGGCC
>DAIDHU010000433.1 GCA_027451915.1 Thiomonas sp.
CGGCATCGAACTCGCCGGCGGCCTGGCCCGCGCGCGCCAGCGCACTGGCGATCTTGTGCGCATCGAAGGAGCGCAGGCTGCCGTCGCGCTTGATCACATGGAGGGTCGGGGTCGTCGCATCGGAGAACATCAGGGCTCCCACTAGATGTAGTGTGATGCGCCCATGCTAAACACTAGCGGTAGCGCCGAGGCCGGTTCATCGGCGGGCGCGTGCAGGACCCTTGTCCTGGGTCAAGCTTTGTGGTCGGCGCCGGTTCCGGGCAAGGTGGCACGGAACTTGTATGGCCGCATGCGGATCCGGATGTCCCGTGGTCCCGATGTCCGGATGGATCCCCGAACCGCGTCGCCGCCTCGTCCCCCATGACCCCGCCCATGCTTCCCCCAGGCTCGCGCGTGCCGCGGGCGGCTCGCGAGCGCGCTTCGATGCTCGCCTATGCGACGGTCATCGCGGCGCTGCACCTGCTGGGCTGGGGGCTGTGCCTGGCGCAGGCGGGCAGGCACCCGGCGCTGCCGGGCCTGGGCCTGGCGGCCTACCTGTTCGGGCTGCGCCACGCCTTCGACGCCGACCATATCGCGGCGGTGGACGATACCGTGCGCCTGCTGCTGCAAAAAGGGCGCTCCGGGCTGGGGGCGGGGTTCTTTTTCTCCCTGGGTCATTCCTCGGTGGTGTTCGCGCTGGCCCTGCTCGCGGCCTTCGCCGCTGCCCGGGTCCAGCGTGACCTGCCCGGCCTGCAAGGGCTGGGCGGGCTGATCGGCTCGGTGGTGTCGGGGGTGTTCCTGTGGATGGTCGGTCTGTTCAACCTGGGGGTTCTGCTGGACCTGCTCAGGCTGTGGCGGCGCCATCGCGGGGGGCATGGACACCATGAGCACCCCGAGCTGGAGGCGCTGCTGGCCCGGCGGGGCCTGCTCAAGCGCCTGTTCGGCCCGCGCCTGGGCGGCATGGTGGAGCACGCCTGGCAGATGTACCCGATCGGCCTGTTGTTCGGGCTGGGCTTCGATACCGCCTCGGAGATCGCGCTGCTCGCCCTGACCGCCGGGGCGGCGGCCGGCCAGGCACCCGTGGCGGCGATCCTGGCGCTGCCGCTGCTGTTCACCGCCGGCATGTGCCTGGTGGACACGGCCGACGCCGCGATGATGAGCCGCGCCTATCGCTGGGCGCTGCTCGACCCGCTTCGGCGCATGGCCTACAACCTGTTCACCACCGCCGTGTCGGTGGCCGTGGCCCTGGGCATCGGTTCGGTCGAACTGCTGCGCGTGCTGCTCGGGCGGCCAGGTCAGGCGGGGGCCGTGGCCTGGCTGCCCGGCGGCTTCGGCCCTCTGGGTTATGGGATCGTGGCCCTGTTCGCACTCGCATGGTGCGTCTCGGTGCTGCTGTGGCACCAGGCCGGGCGCAATGCCGCGGGCTCCGTGCCCCGCTAAGGTGCGCCCGGGAACTCCAGCGCATCGGCCGCGTCGGCCGCGTCGGCCTGTTCCGGTCCCCAGTCCTCGATGCGCAGCAGCAGGTCGCACAGCGCCTGCGCGGCGCTGGACAACTGCCGGTCGGTGCGTCGCAGCAGGCCGATGCGCCGCTGCACGCCGGGCGAGACCAGCGGGCGGCAGCAGGCGCCCAGCTCGGCCATCTGAGGCACGCAAAAACCCGGCACCGCGCTGACTCCCAGGCCCTGCGCCACCATGCGCCCGACGGTGGCCAGCTGGTGGCATTCGAAGGCCACCCGCAACTCCATGCGCCGCTCGGCCAGTACTTGTTCGAGCAGCGCGCGCACAGCGGAGGGGCGCTGCAGCGCGATGAACCGCTCGCGCAGCAGGGTCTCCCAGCCGATGCGCGCGCGCGAGGCCAGTGCGCTGCCCGGCGGAACCACCGCGACAAAACGATCGGTGTGAAAGGCCTGGAACTGCAGGCGCTCGAGCTGGATGGGCTCGAAGGCGATGCCCAGCTCGACCTGCCCGCCGCGCACCATGTCCAGCACGCGCTCGTTGATCACATCGTGGATGGCCACATCGATGCGGGGATGGCGCTCGACGAAGCGGCCCAGCGCGCGCGGCAGCAGATTGCAGGCGAAGGAGGGGATCACCGCCAATTCCACGCGCCCGATGTCCAGCGCGAAGTGCCGGCGCATGCGCTCGCGCGCGTCGTCCCAGTCGGCGATCAGGCGCGGGGCCAGGGACAGCAGCACCTCGCCTTCGGGGGTCAGCTGCACGCTGCGGCTGCTGCGCACGAACAGGGCTCCCCCCAGCGAGGTCTCCAGCGCCTTGATGGCCAGGCTGAGCGCCGGCTGGGACAGGTGCACGCGCTCGCAGGCCTGCACGAAGCTCAGCGTCTGCGCGACCGCGAGGAAGGCCCGCAGCTGCTTGGGGGTCATGATTCATTTACTTTATCAAAGAATGAGCGTGAAATTCCAATTTCACAAATCCTTGAGCGTGGGCGAACATAGCGACCTGCATCCCGGCGAAGGGCCGGGCACCAACCCAGCGGAGATCGGATGAGCGGACTCGACAAACGCGTGCAAAGCTACGCCCAGGCCCTGGACGGCCTGGCCGACGGCATGACCGTGATCGCCGGCGGCTTCGGGCTGTGC
>DAIDHU010000434.1 GCA_027451915.1 Thiomonas sp.
GCGCAGGGGGTCGACGTGGCGGTGCTGGCCGGGCGCAGCGGCGGTGTGGCCGGCGCCGTCGAGCGCGAGGGCACGCAACCGCTCTACCTCGACCTGCACCTGCCCGCGGGCAGCCGTTTCGAGCAGGCGCTGGACGCGGGCCACAACGCCTTCGTGGTGGTGTACCGCGGGGAGCTGGCCATCGCGGGGCAGTCGGTGCCTGCGCAGCGCATGGCCATCCTCGCCAACGATGCGCAGTCCGACGGCGTGGTGCTGCACGCCTCGGCGGACGCGCGCGCCCTGCTCATCGCGGGGCGCCCGCTGCGCGAGCCCATCGTCCAGTACGGTCCCTTCGTGATGAACACGCAGCAGGAGATCTTCGAGGCCGTGCGCGATTTCCGCGAAGGCCGCATCGGCGGCTACGCCTGAGCCGGCGGTCCGGCCGCCGGGCCGGATCGCAGGTCCGGATCCGGCGTGCCGCCGCGGCGCGCCGGGTCTACAGTGGGGGCATGGAACTCGATCCCCGCCAATGCTTCGACGCGCTGCGCGCGCGCGACCGGCGCTTCGACGGGCGCTTTTTCGTCGGCGTGTCCAGCACGGGCATCTATTGCCGCCCCATCTGCGCCGTGCGCACCCCGCGCCGCGAGCACTGCCGTTTTTTCCCCAGCGCCGCCGCCGCCGACAAGGCCGGGTTCCGGCCCTGCCTGCGCTGTCGTCCGGAGCTGGCGCCCGGCTGGGGCCTTCCCGATCTTCCCGCTCGCCTGGCGCAGGCCGCGGCCCTGCTCATCGAACAGGGCTTTCTCGACCACGCCGACACGCAGCAGCTGGCGGCGCGCGTGGGCGTCAGCGCCCGCCACCTGCGACGCCTGTTCCGCGCCGAATACGGCGTGTCCATGCTGGAGCTGGCGCAGACCCAGCGGCTGTTGCTCGCCAAGCAGTGCCTGACCCAGACCAGCCTGCCCGTGTCCGAGGTGGCCCTGGCCTGCGGTTTTGGCAGCCTGCGGCGCTTTCATGCCGTGCTGGCCCAGCGCTGGGGCCTGAGCGCCCAGCAGATCCGGCGCGGCGCGCCGGCGCATGCACCGGCCGTGCTGGACCTGGTGCTGCCCTACCGTCCCCCACTGGCCTGGTCCGCCTGGCTGCAGCAGGCGCGCGCGCAGGCGGTGCCCGGCGTCGAGCGGGTGGATGGCGAGTCCTATGCGCGCACCCTGCGCCTGGCCGGGCCCGGGGGGCCTTGCGAGGGCTGGCTGCAGGCCCGCGACGATGCTGCCCGCTGCTGCCTGCGGGTGCGCGCAAGCGCCGGCCTGGCGCCCGTCATGCCCCTGTTGCTGGCGCGTCTGCGGCGCATGTTCGACCTGGGAGCCAGCCCGGCGACGGTGGATGAATGCCTGGGCGAACTCGGGCGCGGCCGGCCCGGCCTGCGCGTGCCCGGCGCTCCGGACGGCTTCGAGACCCTGGTACGTGCGCTCATGCGCCGCGAGGGGGAGGCGGGGCCGCTGGCCCTGGCCGGCTTCGCGAGGCGTTTCGCCCCGACCGCGCAGGCGGGCGCCCTCGACGGGGCGGTGCCGGGTCTGCGCGCCTTGTTCCCCGGCGCCGAGGAGCTGGCCGGGGCGGACCAGGCGGCCCTGCTGAGCTGCGGCATGTCGGCGGCCAGCGCGCGAGCCCTGCTGTCCGCGGCGGCCTGCTTGCGTGAAGGGCGACTGGAACTGCAGCCCTGGGCGGCCCTAGAGTCCACCGTGCAGGTGCTGGAGGCGCTGCCCGGCATGGATGCGGCCACGCCCCAATGGGTGGCCATGCAGGCCTTGGGTTGGCCCGACGCCTTTCCCGCGCAGGATCCGGCGCTGCAGCGCGCGGCCGGTTGCGCCGACGCCCCGTCCCTGCTCGCGCGGGCGCAGGCCTGGCGGCCCTGGCGGGCTTACGCCGCCATGCACCTGGAGGGCCGCGCCGCGGCCACGACCCCGTCCCAGGCCCGGCCGAGGAGCCTGCCTGCCGAGGCCCGGGGCACGCAGGAGATCCACCCGTGAAGGCTTCCCCCATCGCCGCGCCCGGCTCCGGCGGGCCGAGATCCCCGACGCCTGCGCGGCAGGGTCCGCAGCACATGCTGGCCTGGTGGCGCATACCCGGGCGCCTGGGACCCATGCTCGCGGCACAGCGCGGCGAGGCCCTGGCCGCGCTGTGCTTCGAGGATGCGCCTGCACCGGGGCTTGCGCGGCCGGTGCGGGAACTCGATGCCTCGGCGCCCCCCCTGGTGCGCGAGGCGGCAAGGCAGATCGACGAGTACCTCCAGGGGCGCAGGCGCGCCTTCGAGCTCGCGCTGGACGCACGCGGCGGCGCCTTCGCGCAAGGCGTATGGCGCGCGCTGGCCGGGCTGGATTACGGCGAGCGCATCGGCTACGCCGGCCTGGCCCAGCGACTGGGCCTGCAGGCGCGGCACGCGCGCGCGGTGGGGCGTGCCGTGGGGGCCAACCCCTTGTTGCTGCTTCTGCCCTGCCACCGCGTGCTGGGAAGCGACGGGTCGCTGCGCGGCTACGCAGGCGGCCTGGACCGCAAGCGCGCCTTGCTCGAACTCGAGGCCGCCGGGCGGAACTGAGCGCCCCGCGCGCTCCCCCGTGGCGCGGTCGCCTGCAGACTTCGGTGCTTGACGCCGGAGTCGTATACAGTTGTGGCAATCAACCAAGGATCCATCGGCGCATGCCTGTCCGGGTGTTGCGCCGTCTTGCTGTTGGGGTGCGATTCGTTGCAAGCCTGGAACAAGATGGACCAACACCACGGGGTTTTGGCATCGGCCACAGGGAGGCGGGGCGCGACGCGCGCCCGGGGGCGGGGGCACCGCATGGGGCCCGCGCGATGAAGGCCATGTACGACGTGCTGATCATCGAGGACAGCCCGGCGGACTTCCTGTTGCTGCGCCGCCAGCTGGAACGCCGCGGCGTGCTCGGGCGCTGCCGCCATGTCGAGGACGACCAGGCCCTGGAGCAGGCGCTGCGCGAGCCCTGGGACGCGGTGCTCACCGATTACCACCTGCCGGGCATGGATGTCACGCGCATCGTGAACAGGGTGCGCGCGGTCGACCCCTTGATGCCGGTGCTGCTGGTGTCCGGCTCGATCGGCGAGGAGCGTGCGGTGGAGCTGCTGCGCGCCGGAATCACGGACTTCGTCGCCAAGGATGCCGTCGCGCGCATTCCCGAAGCCCTGGCCCGCGCGCTGCAGGAAGCGAGCGACCGCCGCGAGCTGCAGCAGGCCCATCTCGCGCTGGCCGCCTCCGAGCACAAATTCCGCAGCCTGTTCGACAGCACGCCCTGCGGGCTGCTGGGAGTGGACCGCGAGAGCGGCGCCGTGCTGCAGTGCAACCGCAGGGCCCGCCACATGCTGGGCGAAGTGGTGGGCAGGAGCCTGGACGACGTCGTGCACGCGGAGGACCTGCCCGCGCTGGCGCGACGCCGCGCCCATGCGCTCGCGGCCGACGCGGCGCCCGTGCAACTGCGCCTGCAGGCCGCGCGGGGGCACTGGTTCTGGGCCGAGTGCGACATCGCCGAGCTGGCCGCCGCGGGCGAAGTGGGGTCCCCGGCGCAATGGGTGCTCAGCGTGGTCGACATCACCGAGCGCAAGCTCGCCGAGGATGAGCTGCGCATCAGCTCCATTGCCTTTGAATCCCAGGAAGGCCTGGTGGTGCTCGACGCGGCGGGCAACATCCAGCGGGTCAACCAGGCCTTCACCGCCATCACCGGGCACACGCAGAAGCAGGCTTGCGAGGAATCCAGCACGGTGCTGTTGTCGACCGGGGGCGACGACGCTCTGCGCAGGCGGGTCTGGCGCCTGATCCGCGAGGAAGGCTACTGGCAGGGCGAAGTGATCAACCGGCGGCGCGACGGTTCGCTGTACAGCGCCTGGATGACCTTCTCCGCCGTGCGCAACGCGCTCGGGGAGGTCACCCACTACGTGGGCACCCTGTCGGACATCAGCCGCGAGAAGGAAGCCCAGCGGGAAATCCACCGGCTGGCGTATTTCGACCCCCTCACCGACCTGCCGAACCGGCGCCTGCTGCACGATCGCATCGAGCACGCGCTGGCGGCCAGCCGACGCAGCGAGGAACATGCCGCGGTGCTGTTGCTGGACCTGGACCATTTCAAGAAGGTCAACGATTCCCAGGGCCACAATTTCGGCGACGAGTTGCTGCTGCAGGCCTCCGGGCGCATGCGCTCGGCGCTGCGCGCCGGCGACACCCTGGCGCGTTTCGGGGGCGACGAGTTCGTGGTGCTGCTCGAGGACCTGGGCAGCGATGCCATCGCCGCCGCGCGTCACGCCGAGCGCGTGGGCGAGGCCTTGCGCGAGGCCCTGGCACAGCGCTACGAGCTCGGCACGCAGTCGCTGTATTGCACGGCGAGCATTGGCATCACCCTGTTTCGCGGGCGCGACGCCACCATGGAGTCGGTGCTGCGCCACGCGGACCTGGCCATGTACCGGGCCAAGAACGCCGGACGCAACAGCGTGCGTTTCTTCGAACCGCAGATGCAGACCGAGCTCAACGCGCGCAACGCTCTGGAGGCCGACCTGCGCGCGGGGCTGGAGCGCGGCGAGCTGCTGCTGCACTACCAGCCGCAGGTGGACGATACCGGCTACCTGATCGGCGCCGAGGCGCTGGTGCGCTGGAACCACCCGCAGCGCGGCTTGCTGGCGCCGGGGGTGTTCATCGGCGTGGCCGAGGAGACCGGGCTGATCGTGCCCCTCGGGCTGCGCGTGCTGGAGCTGGCCTGCGCGCAGCTGCGCCGCTGGGTGGAGCACCACGGGCGGCCGATGCGCCTGGCCGTGAACCTGAGTTCACGACAGTTCCGCCAGGGTGATTTCGTCCAGTCGGTGCTGCGCTGCCTGCAGGATTCGGGAGTCGAGCCCTCGTGGCTCAAGCTGGAAATCACCGAGAGCCTGATGCTGGAGAACCTCGACGATTCGGTGGCGAAGATGGACGCGCTGCAGGAGGCCGGCGTGGGTTTCGCGCTGGATGATTTCGGCACCGGAAGCTCCTCCCTGTCCTACCTGACGCGCCTGCCGCTGGAACAGTTGAAGATCGACCAGTCCTTCGTGCGCAACCTGCCCGAGGTGCGCAACGACGCCATGGTGGTGCAGACCATCCTGGCCATGGCCAAGGGCCTCGGACTGGAGGTGGTCGCGGAGGGGGTCGAGACCGAGGCCCAGCTGCAGTTCCTGCGGCGCCACCGCTGCGATGCCTTCCAGGGCTGGCATTTCGGCCGCCCGCTGCCCGCGGAGGATTTCGACCAGTTGTTGCGGCGCCGCGTGTCCTGGACCGTCCCCGCGCTGGTCGACTGAGCCGCGCGGGCCAGGGCGCGGGGCCCTGGGCCCGGCCTCAGCCCAGCTCTTCGGCTCGCGGCTCGGCCGCGGCCGGAGTGCCGGGGCGCGCGTACATGTAATCGCGCCGGAAGGGATAGTCGCTCTGGGCGGCGCGAATGCGCGGCGTGTCCTCGCCGCGCGACTCGACCACGCCATTGGGACGCGCCCCCAGGATCTGGAACAGCGAGATCCAGCCCTGCTCGAAACCCATGGCCGAGCCGGCCAGGTACAGGCGGTAGGCGCGCAGCACCCGGTCGGCCTGCGGGCCGAGCACGCGGCGTGCCTCGTCGAGCCGGGACTCCAGCGCATCCACCCAGCACCACAGCGTGCGCGCGTAGTGCGGGCGCAGGCATTCGGCGTCCAGCGGCTCCAGCCCGCCGCGCGCCAGGGTGTCCATCATCACGCCCACGTGCACCAGCTGTCCGCCGGGGAAGATGTACTTCTCGATGAAATCCCCCATGCCTCCGGCGAGCTGCGGATTGTCGGTGCCGCCGGCCGTGATGCCGTGGTTGAGCACCAGGCCGCCCGGGCGCAGCAGGCTGCGGATCTTGGAGAAATACAGCGGCAGGTTGGGGCGCCCGACATGCTCGACCATGCCCACCGAGGCCACCTTGTCGAAGGGCTGGGTTTCGTCGACGTCGCGGTAGTCCTGCAGCAGCATGCGCACGCGCCCCTGCAGGCCCTTGCGCTCGATCAGCTGGTTCACGTAGGCATGCTGGTTGCGCGACAGGGTGATGCCGGTGGCGTCGACCCCGTAGTGCTCGGCAGCCCACAGCAGCAGCCCGCCCCAGCCGGCGCCGATGTCGATGAATCGCTCCCCCGGCCGCAGCCGCAGCTTGCGGCAGATGTGGTCCAGCTTGGCCTCCTGGGCCTGCGCCAGGCTCATGGCATCGTCGGCGAAGTAGGCGCAGGAATACACCCGGCGTGGATCCAGCCACAGCGCGTAGAAGTCGTCGCTGATGTCGTAATGGCTCTGGATCTGCGCGGCGTCGCGCGCGCGACTGTGGTGTGTGCGTTCCCACAGGCCCCGCCGCAGCTGCTGCATCCAGCGCGACACCGGCGCGTGCTCGGCCGCCGTCGGGTCGCTGCCCAGCAGCGCCGGTGCGGCGGTCATCAGGTCGCGCAGGCGCCCCTCGATCTCCAGGCGTCCTTCCACGTAGTCCTCGGCCAGCCGGCCGATGGCGCCTTGGGCCAGATGCATCAGCGCGCGCATGTCGCGCACGATCAGGCGCAGCCCAGCCTCGGCCGGCCCGATGCGCCGGCCCCCCGGAAGTTGCACGGCACAGGGAAGCGGCAGCGCGGCCAGACGCTGTTCGGCGGGTTGAAGCAGGCGCTGGGAAAGCATGGCGAGAGGTCTCCGTTCGGGCATGTCACGGACGACCACGCACGTCGGCTCCTGCAGGCGCGCTGGTCGTCCGGCCACGCGCCACGGCCGCGGACGCCGCCCACCATCATGCTGCGAGCTGCTGCAGTCGCGCACGACCCAAGGCAACGCACGGAACCAGTCCAGTGTAGGACAGCCCTGCGAATCCTGCCCGAGGCGGTGCGGGCCGCCCAGCCGCCCGCTGCGAGCTCAGGGATGCAAGGCCGATTGCACGCTTCCCGTGCGCTCGCGCTGCTGACCGCTGCGCACGATGCTGGCCAGCAACACCCAGTCGCGCACCATGGCCTCGATCACATCATCCAGGGACACCACTCCCACCACCGCATCGCCCGCGCCCATCACGGCCAGGCGGCGCACCCCGTGGGTGAACATGGCCTGCATCGCGTCCACCAGGTCGTCGTCCTCGCCCACCGAGGCCACCCCGGTGCTCATGATCTCGGCCACCAGGGTCGAGCGCGGCGCGGAGCCGGCGGCCACGGCCTTGAGCACGATGTCACGGTCCGTCACGATGCCCAGCAGCCGGTGCTCGGGCCCGCCGTCGGTGACGATCAGCGCGCCCACATGCTGATGCAGCATCTGCTGGGCCGCGTCCTGAAGATTGCGGTCCTGCGGGATATGCACGGTTCCTCGGGTGAAGATTTCGTGAATCTGCATCATGTTCTCCTTTCATGTGGAGCTAAGCCCGGACTCACCGCCGGATGCCGAGCCAGCCAGCAGCTCGCGCACCTCGTCGTCGCTGGTCTGCCCGAAATCTTCATAGAAGCGTCCGACCCCTCCAAGGTTCCATGGGCGCGCAAGGGTCACGAGCTCGGAGCCCGCCAGGCCCGGCTCCAGCAGGGCCTGGGCGGCGGCCACGGGCACGGCGATCACGACGCGCGCCGGCTGCGCGCGCCGCAGCACGTCCAGCGCGGCGCGCATGGATGCGCCGGTGGCGATGCCGTCGTCCACCAGCACCACGCAACGCCCGCGCAGGCGAGGCGGCGGGCGCTGGCCGCGATAGGCCAGCTCCCGCCGCTGCAGCTCCTGGCGCTCTCGCTGCACCACGGCGTCCAGCGCCTGCTGGCTCACCTGCGCCTCCACGATCACCTCGGGGTTCAGCTCCAGCACGCCCCCGGCGCCGATGGCGCCCATGGCCAGTTCGGGCTGCTGCGGCACGCCGAGCTTGCGCACCACCAGCACGTCGAGCTCGGCGCCGAGTCCGCGTGCGACCTCGTAGGCCACGGGCACGCCGCCGCGCGGCAGGCCCAGCACCAGCAGGTCGGGGGTGCCGGCCAGCGCGCCCAGCGCGCCGGCCAGCGCCCGGCCCGCGTCGCGGCGATCGGCGAATCGGGGTTCGGACATGGCTCCAACTCCTGCGCGGCGCCCGGCGAGCGCCTGCATGAAGCCTAGGAAGCGGCGGGCCGGGCGTCCTTGACCCACGTCAGCATGCGGGTTGCGCGCAGGGGCATGGGGAGCAGGCACGCTGCGCGGCCCCCTGGCGAACTACAGGGCCCCGGCGACCACGTTGACCGTCAGGGCCAGGATGAACACATTGAAAAAGAAGGCCGCCACGCTGTGCAGCAGCACGATGTGCCGCACACTCCTTCCGGCGATGTTCACGTCGGAAGTCTGGAAGGTCATGCTCAGCACCACGGAGAAGTACAGGTAGTCCCAGTAGTCGGGCACGGCGTCGTCGGGAAAGCGCAGCGCGGGCTGTCCGCGCTTGCGCTCCAGGTGGTCGGCGTGCGCATAGGCCTGGGCGAACACCACGCTGAAGAACAGCCAGGACAGCACGATGCTGGCCGCCGCCAGCGGCAGGTCTCCCGCATGCCCTCCGTGCCCCGAGCGCAGCTCCAGGCGCAGCGCCAGCAGCACCACGCCGGAGCACAGCAGCGAGAACACCAGCACCCCCCAGCGCCCCTGCAGCTGCCGCTCGGCGCGGCGCGCCAGCGCCTGCGGCGCGCTGTGGCCCATCATCCAGCCGATGGTGCCCAGGTACACGGTGCTGGCCAGGTCGAAGGACAGCAGCAGCGCGCGTGCCGGGCCCAGGCGCGCCTGCAGCGCGGCGGCCAGCACCAGGGCGAGCAGGGTCGACGCGCTCAGGCGTGGATGCGTCAACACGGTCTGCAGCGGGCGGGGAATTCGGGACATCGTGCGGGCGGCGTGGGTCCCCAGTGTACAAACTCGCCTCGGGCCGGGCGGGGCCGGCGTGTGCCCCGCGCCGGGGGCGGCCCCGCCACATGCTGATCAGCCCGTCGCCTGCACGGCCAC
>DAIDHU010000435.1 GCA_027451915.1 Thiomonas sp.
CGAGCAGGAGCAGTGCAGGAATCATGCCGTAGTGATCGGCCACCGTGGTCAGTACCAGCGGTGCGGCGAACGCACCCAGGCGCCCGACAGCGACGGAAAGGCCGATTCCCGTGGCCCGCAGTTCGGTCGGAAAGATCTCCGAGAAGGTCGGGTAGGCTGAAATCCAGCCACCGGTGGCCAGCAAATTGGCCAGCGTGAACGCCGCCAGCACCCAGACCCAGGAGCCGGTGCGCATGGAAGCGGCCAGGACCAGCACCCCGCCGGCGGCCAGCAGGTAGAACACCGGCACCGTCGACTTGCGCCCGGCGCGGTCGAGCACCAGCATGACCACCACGCCTCCCACCAGTGCGCCGACGTTGCCGATCAGGTAGAAGAACGGCGCGAACCCGTCGGGCACGTGCACCGCGGGCAGGATGAACAGGGCCAGGAAGGCGAACAGCCCGTAGTAGCCGGCGGCTTCCGAGAAGTCGAGCGCGCAACCCAGCGCCACCCGCCCCGGATGACGCCTGAGCAATTCACGGGTCTGCGCCCACACGCCGCGCTGTGCATCGCCCTTCACCGCGCCGCTCGCCGGCGCCTGCCACGACGTGCGCCCCTGCTCGATGCCCTGCACGACCTGCTCGGCCTCGTCGACCCGCCCCTGCTCGAACAGCCAGCGCGGCGACTCCGGGATGCTGCGGCGCATCAACGCGGTGCTCAGCGCGACCAGCGCGCCGAAGCCGAAGGCCACGCGCCAGCCGTATTGCGGCGGCAGCACGTTGACCAGGTACAGGGTCACCAGCGCAGCGGCGATCGCCCCCAGCGACCAGAAATTCATCACCGCCGCATTGGTGCGTCCGCGGCTGCGCGCCGGGATGAACTCGGCGATCGCCGAGTTGATCGCCGAGTACTCGGCCCCGACGCCGATGGCGGTCAGCAGCCTGAAGGCCAGCAAGGCGCCGTAGCTCCAGGCCGCCGCGGTCAGCAGCGTGAAACTGCCGTACAGCACCAGCGTGAGCAGGAACAGCCTGCGGCGCCCGAAGCGGTCGGCCAGGAAGCCGAAACCGTAGGCGCCGATCATGAGGCCTGCGAACCAGATGCTCAGCACCCACGACGCCTCCAGGTTGCTCAGGTGCCAGAGCTGCTTGAACACGCCGATCACGTTGCCGACGATGGTGACCTCGAAGGCGTCCAGCAGCCAGCCCACGCCCAGTGCCAGCGCCACCGTGGTGTGGAAGCGATTCCAGCGCACGCCGTCGAGGCGCCGCGTCATGGCGGTACGTTGCATTGCCGGGTCCTCAGCGGTCGCGGCGCGCCAGGCGCCAGGCGTCGACCGACCAGGCCCCGGGGCCCCACAACGCGATCATCAGGATCAGCCCGCCCCAGATGAAGTGAAACATGATCGCAGGCACCTGCAGCGCGTACATGTAGGACAGCAGCGCCACCAGGTTCACCACGAACAGCCCCACCGCGCCGAAGCGCCCGAGCAGGCCGAAGGCGACCAGCGGAGGCAACAGCAGTTCCCCCGCCGTGCCGACCACCGCCGCCACGTGGGGAGGCAGCACGGCGACGTGGAACTCGTTCTGGTACAGCCAAACCGTGCCCGCCCAGTCGCGCAGGCTCTGCAACCCGGAGTTGAAGAACACGTACGACACGTACAGCCGCGCCGCGAGCAGTGCCGGTGAGCGCAGCCAGTCGAGCACGCATTCGGCGATGCCCCACAGTCGCGCCACGATATTGCCCTGGATGGCGCCCCTGCGCGGCGCCACAGCCGTTGCCTGTGTCATGAATGCTCTCCTCGATGGTGGACCGGGTCGCGCACGGCGTTGCGCCAGCGCTTGTCTTGCGCATTGGTCGCGGCAGCCGGGAGTTCCTGACACCCGCGCAGCGCCCGAGCGGTGGCGAGGCTGCCGGAGCGACGGGCAGGCGCGGCCGGCCCCGGTCGGGCAACAGGGGAGGCGATTCACGGGTGCCCTGCGCGTCGATGCGCGCGCCAGGAATCGGGCGGCCGTGGACGACGGCCGTGCACGGCGTGGCGATGACGCCGGATCAGGCGCCACAGCAGGCGCCCAGACTCCTGGCGCCCTGGACGCCGGCGGCGCAGGTCGCCGCCAAGCCCAGGGCCGTGAGCCCGGCGGCCAAGGCCGCGCCACGCGAGGCATGGCTCGCGTGATCGATGCCGGCGGTGGCCGCCTGCGTCGTCGGGCCGCCAGCCCGACGGAAAGACTCAGGACGTGGTGGGGGTGTTCGTTTCCTGCGCGGCCGGCGCGGGCTGCGCCTTGCGCTGGGCCTTTTCGGCCTTCTTCTGCTTCTTCTGCTGCTCGCGCTGGCGCTTTTCGAACTGGTAATTGGGCTTGGCCATGGGGCCTCCTGTCGTACGGATGGGTTCCCACCTTAGCACTACGAGGGTGGGTGGCTGTTGATGGGACGTGGCTCAACCCGCCGCAATCCCGGGCGCCATTCCCGGCGCGCGCAGGCTCGGGCTCAGGGCTGGCTGGCATCGGGTTGCAGCGCCGGGGCGGCCAGGCGGAAGGCCTCCAGGCGCAGGCAGGCCTGGTCGACGGCGGCGATTCCCGGCCAGCGCGACACGTCGACCTGGAAGCGCCGCGCGCTCTCCACCTGCGGCACCAGGTACACGTCGGCCAGGCTCGGGCGCTCGCCGAAGCAGAACTCCCCGCGCGAGGCATCGGCCGCGAGCAGCGCCTCGATGGCCTTGAAGGTGCTGCGCTTCTCCGTCGGGTTCGGTAAGCCGCTGCTCTCGCGCCGCGGACGCGACGGGGTGGAGTACTGGCTCTGCCCGATC
>DAIDHU010000436.1 GCA_027451915.1 Thiomonas sp.
CAGCGCGCTGCGCCGCGCCGGCGAGGCGGGCGCGGCACGCAGCTCGACGGCTGCGGCGGGGGTGGCGGGACGGGGCATGCGCGGAGCTTCAGGCAGATTCGGACAGGGCGAGGCGCTGGGCCGGGGATCAAGACATGCGAGACATGCGCGGGCGCGGGCATCGAGGGTCGGGTCGCGTGTCGGCGCCGGGGCCTTGCACGAAACTTGCACCGCACGAACGTCGGCGCCGCGAACACAAGGCTTGACGCCGCGCTGCGCGACCCTCGCAAGGCGCGTGCCCGCGCGGGCTCGGGTTCCCAGTGTACCCAGTGGCGCGGCAGCACGGGGCCAAAAGCCCCGCCGCGGGTGTCGGCAAGGGCGGGCGCCGTCAAGTCCCCGGCGCCCCGGTGTCGGAATCGTCAAGAAGTCGTCATCTCGAAAGGGTTTTCCAGCCATGTCCGATCCCCTGTCCTGGTCCTCGATGCTGCGCGTGCTCGCGGGCCTGGGCCTGGTGCTGGTGGTGTTCTTCCTGCTGCTGCGCCTGCTCAGGCGGGCGCAGCCGGGCCTGGGGGGCGCTCGCGCGGACCTGCGGGTGGTCGCCGCGCTGGCCTTGTCCCCGCGGGAACGGGTTTTGCTCGTGCAGGTGGGCGAGCAGCAACTGCTGCTGGGCGCGGGCGCCCAGGGGCTGCGCTGCCTGCATGTGCTGCCCCAGGCGCTGGAGGCGAAGCCGCCGGGGGGTGCCATGCCCGTCGTGCCTTTCGCCGAATGGCTGCGCAAGGCCGTGACTTCCGGATCCTCGAGCCACCGATCGTGATGCATTGTTCCTCCTCTCGTCCGCGCCTGCTGCTGGTCGCGCTGGCCGTGCTGGCGCTGCCGGCGCTGGCCCATGCGCAGGTGCTGCCCGCGCTGACCAGCACGCCCGCCGCGGGTGGTGGCACCCAGTACAGCCTGAGCCTGCAGACCCTGCTGTTCATGACCGTGCTGGTGTTCCTGCCGGCCATGCTGCTGATGATGACCGCCTTCACGCGCATCGTGATCGTTCTGTCCCTGCTCAAGCAGGCGCTGGGGACCACCACGGTGCCGCCGGCGCAGGTGATCGTGGGGCTGTCGCTGTTTCTCACCCTGTTCGTGATGAGCCCGGTGTTCAACCAGATCAACGACGTGGCGGTCAAGCCGCTGATGAACGACACCCTGTCCCTGACCCAGGCCCTGCAGGCCGGCTCGCAGCCCCTGCGCAAGTTCATGATGGCGCAGACCCGCAAGGACGACCTGGCGCTGTTCGTGAAACTGTCGGGTCACAAGCCCCTGGCCAGCCCGCAGGACACTCCGATGACCCTGCTGATCCCGGCCTTCGTGACCTCGGAGCTCAAGACGGCCTTCCAGATCGGCTTCGTCGTGTTCATCCCCTTCCTGATCATCGACATGGTGGTGGCCGCCGTGTTGATGTCCATGGGCATGATGATGTTGTCGCCGGTGACGGTTTCGTTTCCGCTGAAGCTGATGCTGTTCGTGTTGGTCAACGGATGGGATCTGGTGATCGGATCGTTGGTTCAGAGCTTCGTGCGCTGATTCGCAGGATCGTTTGGAGAGTTCGCAATGAGTCCCGAATCCGTCGTCGCGCTGGGCCAGCAGGCCCTGTGGGTCATGTTCCTGGTGTCCTTGCCGCTGCTGGGGGTGGCCCTGGTGGTGGGATTGCTGGTCAGCCTGCTGCAGGCGGCCACGCAGCTCAACGAGATGACCCTGAGTTTCGTGCCCAAGGTGCTGGCCATCGGGCTGACCGCGGTGCTGGCCGGGCCCTGGATGCTGCATGTGATGATGGATTTCACCACCCGCCTGCTGCTGAGCATTCCGCACATGCTGGGTTCCTGATGATCGCCTTCTCGTCGCTGCAGCTGGAGCAATGGATCGGGGCCTTTTTCTGGCCCTTCCTGCGCGTGCTGGCGCTGCTGAGCACGGCTCCGGTGTTCAGCGCGGCGCAGGTTCCCATCCAGGTGCGCGTGGGCCTGGCCGCGGCCGTCGCGCTGGTGCTGGCGCCGATGCTGCCGGCCATGCCGCCGGTGCAGCTGGACAGCGCCCTGGGCTGGACCCTGGTGGTGCAGCAATTGCTGGTGGGCGGCGTGGTGGGCCTGGCCATGTCGCTGATTCTCAGCAGCGTGCAATTGGCGGGCAGCATCGTCGGGCTGCAGATGGGCCTGGGCTTTTCCACCCTGTTCGACCCCCTGCAGGGGGTCGAGGTGACCAGCCTGGCCAGTTTCCTGAACCTGCTGACCATGCTGCTGTTCCTGGCGATGAACGGCCACCTGCTGCTGCTGGCCGTGCTGGCGCGCAGTTTCGCCCTGCTGCCGGTGGGCGCGGCGGCCGGGCTGGGCGCCGCGGGCTGGCATGCGCTGGCGCTGGAGGGCGGGGCGCTGTTCTCGCTCGCGCTGGCCATGGCCGCACCGGCACTGGGCGTGCTGCTCATCGCCAACCTGGGCCTGGCCACGCTGAGCAAGCTGGCGCCGCAGCTCAATCTATTCGCGATCGGCTTTCCCCTGTTCTTCGGCCTGGGCTTCGTGGCCCTGTACCTGCTGATGCCGGTGATGCAGGCCGTGGTGCATCATTTGGTCGAATATGGCGTGAACCTGGCCGGGGATCTTTTGCGCCAGGCCGCGCCGGGCGCGGGCGCCACCTTGTCGGGGATCTGAGACCATGGCCGAGGACAGCGCACAGGATCGCGAATTACCAGCCTCGCTCAAGCGCCGGCAGCAGGCGCGCGAGAAGGGGCAG
>DAIDHU010000437.1 GCA_027451915.1 Thiomonas sp.
AGTCGCGGCGCCGGAATTCCCGGTTCAGACGCCGCCCCTCTTCGGCGCCCACGAAACGCAGCGTGATGCGGGCCGGGCCGTCCGGTGCCGCCGGGGCGCGGCGCGCGTCGGGGCCGCGGCGCAGCGCCGCGCGCACCCAGCGCGCCAGCAGATGGCGGGGCAATTGCGCGCGATGCTAGCGGCTGGCGAACTGCACCGACAGTTCCAGGGTGGGCGCGGCGGACGAGGCCGGACGTGCGGCGCCCTCTTGCGGGGCCGCGCGCCTGCCGCGCGCCTGCTTGGCCGGCGCGCTCACGACGCGCTGCGGCCCCGGCGGGGGCGGGCGGTTGTGGCGTCGGCGCCGGACTCGACGGCCTGCGCTCGTTCGTAGGCCTCGACGATGCGCGCCACCAGCGGGTGGCGCACCACGTCGGCGCTGGTGAATTCGGTCAGGGCCACTCCCCGCACCCCGCGCAGGATCTGCGCGGCCTGGGCCAGGCCGCTGGGAACGCCGCGGGGCAGGTCGATCTGGCTGAGGTCGCCGGTGATCACCGCGCGCGAGCCGAAGCCGATGCGGGTCAGGAACATCTTCATCTGCTCAGCCGTGGTGTTCTGCGCTTCGTCCAGGATGATGAAGGCCTTGTTCAGCGTGCGCCCGCGCATGAAGGCCAGCGGGGCGATCTCGATGGTGCCGCGTTCGAACAGACGCTGCGTACTCTCGAAGCCGAGCAGGTCGTACAGGGCATCGTACAGCGGGCGCAGGTAGGGATCGATCTTCTGCGCAAGGTCTCCGGGCAGGAAGCCCAGGCGTTCGCCCGCTTCCACGGCCGGGCGGGTGAGCACCAGGCGTTCCACCACGTTGCGCTCCAGCGCGTCCACGGCGCAGGCCACCGCCAGGAAGGTCTTGCCCGTGCCGGCCGGCCCCAGCCCGAGGCTCAGGTCGTGGCCCAGGATGTGGCGTATGTACTCGCTCTGGCGCGTGGTGCGCCCGTGCAGACCCGCGCGGCGCGTGTGCAGCACCGGCTCGCCGGGCTCGGCCCCCAGCTTGGGCTCCTGGCCCTGGGCCGCCTGCGTGAGCTCGAGCTGGATGTCGTCCAGGCTCAGCGCCTCGGTGGCGCGCAGCCACAGCGCCTGCAGCAGCGCCTGCGCCGAGCGAGCGCGGGTGCCCTCGATGGAGAATTCGTGGTCTCGGTGCCGGATCGCCACGTCGAAGGCGATCTCGATCTGGCGCAGGTTTTCGTCCACCGGGCCACACAGGTGGCCGAGTCGGACGTTGTCGGGCGGAGCGAAGCGTTGTTTGACGATCAAGGTGGGTTGCGGATGCGCAAAGCCTGCCGGAAGGCTGGATGCTGATACAGTTTTGGTGAATTGTGCGCCAAGCCGGCTCCGCGCGGAGCCGGTCGAGTCGAAAGACGGCGAATCCTTGCAGGGCGGCGCCGAGTCTTCCGGGCCCCTTGCGCCAGGCCCGGGCCCCGGCCGTTCGCCTCGACAAAACTTGGTTGCTTCGCTAAGCGCGCGAATTGTGTAATCTAGGAAGCATCTACCACCTCCAGATATCCAGTCTGTGTCTGGTCGGGCAACTCCATGTCTAGCAAGCCGCGTTGTACCTTGATCGTGGACCATCTGGCCGAGTCGCGCGTCGTGATGGCG
>DAIDHU010000438.1 GCA_027451915.1 Thiomonas sp.
GACCCTTTCGTTGCAACTCAAGGATGGAACCCGCATCGGCGCCTACCTGGCCGAGCCGGCAGGCACGCCCAAGGCGGGCCTGGTCGTGGTGCAGGAGATCTTCGGCGTGAACGCCCACATCCGCAGCGTGGCGGACCGCTACGCGGCCCAGGGCTACCTGGCCATCGCGCCTGCCCTGTTCGACCCCGTGCAGCCCGGCGTGGAGCTGGGCTATGACCAGGAAGGCATGACCAAGGGCCTGGAATACGTCGGCAAGCTGGGCTTCGACCGCGCCCTGGCCGGGGTGGAGGCCGCGGCCCAGGAAGTCCGGCGCGCCGGGAAGGTGGCCACCGTGGGCTACTGCTGGGGCGGCACGGTGAGCTACCTGTCGGCCATTCGCCTGGGCCTGCCCGCGATCAGCTACTACGGCGGGCGCAACGTGCAGTTCGTGGGCGAGCAGGCCAAGGCGCCGCTGATGTTCCACTATGGCCTGAAGGACGCGCACATCAGCGAGGCCGACCGCGAAGCGGTGCGCAAGGCCAACCCGACGGCCGAGTTCCACGTCTACGACGCCGACCACGGGTTCAACTGCGACGCCCGCGGCAGCTACGACACCGCGTCGGCCAAGCTGGCGATGGAGCGCTCGCTGGCCTTCCTGGCCAGGCACGTGGGCTGAGCTCCACCCCCGCGGGCTCCCGGGGGCGCCTGCGCCTTCAGATGGCCCGCAGGCGCCCGCCGTGGTTGAGTACCTCGGCCCAGTCCTCGAGCTGGCGGGGTTCGCCGAACAGATAGCCCTGCATCACCTGCAGCCCGAGTTCGCGCAGCGCCTGCGCGTCCTCGGGGCGCTCCACCGCCTCGGCCACCACCTGCACTCCCAGGCGCTGGGCCAGCGCGGTGACGCTGCGCACGATCTCGCGGTTGCGCGGGTCGCGTTCCAGGCCTCCGGTGAAACCGGCGGGCAGCTTGATCAAGGCCGGACTCAGGCGCTTGAGGTATTCGAAGGAAGCGTAGCCTTCGCCGAAATCGTCCATGGCCAGCATCACGCCGGCCTGCTGCAGCGCCTGGATGTTGCGCATCACGCTGGGGTAGACGGGAATCTGGCGCCGCTCGGTCACTTCCAGCGCCAGGCGTTGTGCCGGCCAGCGGCTTTCCGACAGCACCCGCTGGATGTGGGGCACCAGATCCGGGTCGCCGAGCTGGTCGGCTTCCACGTTGACCCCCACCAGCCCCTCCCAGCCTGTCCAGCTCGACAACACGCGCGCCTCGGCCACCGCGGTGTCGACCACCCAGAAGAACAGCTCGCTGGTCTGCGACACCGACAGGCGCGGCAGGAAGGCCAGCGGGGAATGGCGCCGCGGCGCCGTGTCAGCGCGCCAGCGGAACAGGGCCTCCAGGCCCGTGACCTCGCCGCTCGGGTAGCGCACCTGCGGCAAGTACACCAGCGATGGAGAACCGGAGCCGGTATGCACCGCGATTTCGCTGAACACGTCTCGTTCCACGACCGATCTCGCGAGAAATTCCTGGAAGGACCAGGCGCGCCGGCCCACCCGGCGCGCGGCTGGGCAGATTAGCATGAAGCCCGATCTCACCCCATCCACGCCATGCCAGCATCCGCCAAGGCCTCGCCCGCCGCGCGCAAGCGCGCCAAGGCCGTCTCCTCCTCGAGCGCCGGGCCCCGCTACCGCGTGCGCATGCTCAGGCTGCACGCGCATGTGTTCGATGTCGAGCTCGAGCTGGACCGCCCCGACCCGGGCGGCCAGGAACTGTGGCTTCCGGTGTGGGTTCCGGGCAGCTACCTGGTGCGCGAGTTCGCGCGCCACGTGCTGGACATGCGCGCCTTTTGCGGACGGCGGGAACTGGGGCTGCGCAAGACGGCGAAGAACCGCTGGCGCATCGAGGCCTGCGAGGGGCCGTTGCGGGTGCAGCTCAGCGTGTACGCGCACGACGCCTCGGTGCGCGCGGCGTGGCTGGATCCATCGCGGGGCTTTTTCAACGCCAGCAGCCTGCTGCCGGCGGCCGCGGGCTTCGAGCATGTCGAGCACCAGCTCAGTCTGGAGCCGCCACCGGAGCTGCGCTGGAGCGTGGCCACCACGCTGCCGGCGCGCCGCGTGGACGAGCGCGGCTTCGGCACCTACGCGGCGCGCGACTACGAGCACCTGGTGGACCACCCCGTGGCCTGCGGCGACCACCTGCGCATCGCCTTCCGCGCCTGCGGCACGCCGCACGAGATGGTGCTGGAGCATGGTTCGCGCCTGCGCGAGCAGGTCGACCAGCGCCGCCTGGCGGCCGATCTGCGGCGCATCTGCGAGGCGCAGATCGCCTTGTTCGAACCCGAGGCGCCGCGCGCGCCCTTCCGGCGCTACGCCTTCCTGCTGGCGCCCTCGCCCACCGGCTGGGGGGGGCTGGAACACGCCGACAGCAGCGCGCTGATCTGCGCCGAGGCGGACCTGCCGCACCCGCGCGACGGCGCCGACGCGGGCGCCGGCTACCGGCGCCTGCTGGGCCTGTGCAGCCACGAATACTTCCACGCCTGGAACGTCAAGCGCATTCGTCCGCAGGCGCTGACCCCCATCGACCTGGAGCGCGAGAACCTCACGGGCATGCTGTGGCTGTTCGAGGGTTTCACGTCCTACTACGACGACCTCGTCCTGCGCCGCACCGGCTTGATCAGCCCCCAGCAGTACCTGCAGCTGCTGGCCGAGGCCATGCGCGCCGTGCAGGCCACTCCTGGGCGGCATGTTCAAAGCCTGGAACAGGCGAGTTTCGACGCCTGGATCAAGTTCTATCGGCCCGACGAGAACACGCCCAACGCCACCGTGAGCTACTACACCCTGGGCGGCTTGTTCGCGCTGGCGCTGGACCTGCATTTGCGCAGCCGCGGCAAGGGCTGCCTGGACGACGTGATGCGCCTGCTGTGGCGGCGCTACGGCCGCGCCGACGCCCCGCTGCGCGAGCAGGGCGTGCCCGAGGACGCCCTTCCCGCGCTGGTGCGCGAGGCCTGCGGCGCCGACGTGCGCGCCTGGTTCGCGCGCCATGTGCGGGGGCGCGAGGAACTGCCGCTGCAACGCCTGCTGGCGGGTTTCGGCGTCGAGCTGAGCCATGGCGCGCCGGAGCCGGCGGATGCCCTGGGCCTGCGCCTGGACGGAGCTTCCAGCTGGCCGATGGTGCGCTTCGTGCGCAGCGCATCCTGGGCCGAGCAGGCCGGCCTGTGCGCGGGCGACGTGCTGGTGGCGGTGAACGAACAACAGGCCGGCACCGCGAACCTGGCGCGCCAGTGGCGCCGCGCGCGGCCGGGCCAGAGCTGGAGCGTGCACGCGATGCGCGACGGGCGTTTGCTGCAGCTTCGCGCGGCCCTGCCCCAGCCGGAGCCGGGCCCGGTGCAGCTGCAACTGGCGGCCAGGCCCTCGGCCGCGGCGCTGCGCCTGCGCCGCGCCTGGCTGGGCGGCTGAGGCCCGGCCTCCCGATGGTTCCCTATCCACCCCCCACGACCCGACGACTCGCTAGGAGAAGGACATGAACCCCGAGAACCTGCTGCTCGAAGTCCACGACCAGGTGGCGCTGATCCGGCTGCACCGGCCCAAGCAGCTCAACGCGCTGAACGATGCGCTGATGGACGAACTCGGCCAGGCCCTGGCCATGTACGAGGCCGATGACGCCATCGGCTGCATCGTGCTCACGGGCAGCGAGAAGGCCTTCGCGGCCGGCGCGGACATCGCGGCCATGGCCACGAAGGACTACATGCAGGCCTACCGGGAGGACTTCATCACCCGCAACTGGGAACGCATGCGCGGCATCCGCAAGCCGGTGATCGCTGCGGTGGCGGGCTACGCGCTGGGCGGGGGCTGCGAGCTGGCGATGATGTGCGACTTCATCATCGCCGCCGACGACGCCCGCTTCGGCCAGCCGGAAATCCGCATCGGCATCATCCCCGGCGCCGGGGGCACGCAGCGCCTGCCGCGCGCGGTGGGCAAGAGCAAGGCCATGGACCTGGCCCTGACCGCGCGCCTGATGGACGCGGCGGAGGCCGAGCGCGCCGGGCTGGTCTCGCGGGTGGTGCCCGCGGCACGCCTGCTGGAAGAGGCGCTGGAAGCCGCGCGCACCATCTGCGCCTTCCCGCGCCAGACCGTCATGCTGGCCAAGGACTGTGTGAACCGGGCCTTCGAGACCCCGCTGTCCGATGGGCTCATGTACGAACGCCGTGTGTTCCACAGCCTGTTCGGCACCCACGACCAGCGCGAGGGCATGGCCGCCTTCCTGGAAAAGCGCAGCCCGAAGTTCGAGAACCGCTGAGACCTCCCGGGCGACCCCGCCGGGGCGGGGGCTTGAGCGCCCGGCGGGCTCGCGTATAATGACCAGCTTTTGGCGCTTTAGCTCAGTTGGTTAGAGCGACGGAATCATAATCCGCAGGTCCGGGGTTCGAGTCCCTGAAGCGCCACCAATTCCACGAAACCCGCCGGGAGCCTCGCTCCCCGCGGGTTTCGTCCTTTCCGGCCGGCGGACGCGGCCGGCTGCGGCGCCCAGGCGGACGAGCATCGCCCGCGGCTACGACTGCGTAGCCTCGAACGAGGCCAGAATCGCGCACGGCTTGTCGCGGCCACCGTCGCAGCAGGATCGCAGGGCGGTGAGTTCACGCCGGAGGTGTTGCAGGCTTCGAATGCGCTCATTGACCCGCTCGATATGCGCGTCGAGCAAGTCGTTCGTGGCCTGGCATGACTCCTTCGGCGACCGGGCATAGTCGAGCAGTTGCCGGACCTCGGAAAGCGGAATGTCCAAGGCTCGGCAGTGGCGAATGAACTGCAGGCGCGCGAGGTGTTCCGGGCCGTAGTCGCGATAGCCGCTGTCCGTGCGTGCGGGCTCGCTCAGCAGCCCTTCCCGCTCGTAGTAGCGGATGGTCTGGACATCGCATCCAGCCGCATGGCCCAACTCGCTGATCTTCATGGCGCACCCTGAACGCTTGACCTTGTAGCGACTATAGGGTTTCCAATGGCGATCAGCCGAGTTCCGAAGGAAAGACCATGTCTGCATCATGTGACGCCTGCCGTGCCCCCAAGCCCGCTTATGACCCGAGGTATCGACGTGCGCTGTGGATCGCCTTGGTCGTCAATGGATGCATGTTCGCTGTCGAGATCGCGGCCTCGGCCAGCTCGGGCTCGGTGTCCCTGCTGGCCGATGCCATCGATTTCTTCGGCGATTCCGCGAACTATGCGTTGTCGCTCGCGATTCTCGCCATGCCTCTGGCCACCCGCTCACGCGCGGCGATCGTGAAGGCGGGCTGCATGGGTGCCTTCGGCGTTTTCGTGCTCGGACGTGCTCTGTGGGCGTTGCACTCCGGTGCCAAGCCCGAGCCGATCACGATGGGCACCGTCGCGGCGGCTGCACTGGTTGCGAACCTTGGCGTTGCCGTGCTGCTGTATGCGTTCCGCACCGGCGACGCCAACATGCGGTCGGTGTGGATCTGCTCCCGCAACGATGCCATCGGCAACATCGCTGTCGGCCTTGCGGCTCTCGGGGTATTCGGCACGGGCAGTGCCTGGCCGGACCAGATCGTCGCCGCCTTCATGGCCGCGCTCGCCATCACCGGTGCCTTCACTGTTCTGCGGCACGCCCGGGCGGAACTTCAAGTCGCCTGAGGTCTGCGACCTTCGCGCATCGGCGCACCAGGCACCCGCGAGCCTTGCCGGGCCTGGTGCGCGGCGTGGCCTGCGTATCATGCCCGCTGACACGACCCTGGCGCTCCAGCGCGGTTTGCGATGACACCACCTGTCGCCCGCAAGGGCATCCTCCTCGCCGGCGGCTCCGGCACCCGGCTGTACCCGGTGACCCAGGCAGTGAGCAAGCAACTGCTGCCGGTGTACGACAAGCCGATGGTGTACTACCCGCTGTCGACCCTGATGCTGGCCGGCATCCGCGAGGTACTGCTGATCTCCACGCCGCAGGACACGCCGCGCTTCCAGCAATTGCTGGGCGACGGCAGCCAGTGGGGCCTGGACCTGCATTACGCGGTGCAGCCCAGCCCGGACGGGCTGGCGCAGGCCTTGCTCATCGGGCGTGAATTCCTCGCCGGCGCGCCGAGTTCGCTGGTGCTGGGAGACAACCTGTTCTGGGGCCACGACCTGCAACCCCTGCTGGCGCGGGCCAACGCGCGCACGGACGCGGCCACGGTGTTCGCCTACCACGTGCTCGACCCCGAGCGCTACGGGGTGGTGGAGTTCGACGCGCAAGGCCGCGCCGTGAGCATCGAGGAAAAGCCGGCGCGGCCCAAGAGCAGCTACGCCGTCACGGGGCTGTATTTCTACGACGGCCAGGCGAGCGACATCGCCGCCTCGCTGCGGCCTTCGGCCCGGGGGGAGCTGGAGATCACGGATCTGAACCGCGTCTACCTGGAGCGCGGCCAGCTGCAGGTGACCACCCTGGGCCGCGGCTACGCCTGGCTGGACACCGGCACCCACGAGAGCCTGCTGGACGCCGGGCAGTTCATCGCCACGCTGGAAAAGCGCCAGGGCCTGAAGGTGTCCTGCCCGGAGGAAATCGCCTGGCGCCAGGGCTGGATCGACGCCGAGCAGTTGCAAGGCCTGGCCGAGCCCATGCGCAAGAACGGCTACGGCCAGTACCTGCTGCGACTGCTCGCCTCGCCCGGCATCTGAGGCCGCGCCATGCCCTACACCGTCACTCCCACCGCGCTGCCCGAGGTCCTGGTGCTCGAGCCCAAGG
>DAIDHU010000439.1 GCA_027451915.1 Thiomonas sp.
GTCGAGCAGGGCCTGCATGACCAGCAGCCCGAGGCCCAGGCCGAGCAGGCAGCCGGGCAGACTGGCGCCAAGCATGGGCTTCATGGGTGCAGGCGCCATTGCAGCAGGGGAGATTCGCGCGCGCCCGCGGGCGCCAGGTGCATGCGCAGGGTGCAGGCGCCAGGCCCGGCAGGGCCCCCGGGCCCAGGCGCGGATGCGGCCGCGCAGTCCAGCTCGGCGCGTGCGCCGGGCAGGCGTGGGTGAACCATCTCGCCCCACAGCCACAGCTGCGCGTCGGCCATCTGCTCGGGCGTGCAATCGGAGGCAACGCAATCGGTGGCGGGGCGCCGCGCGGGCGGAAGCAGGGTGCGACGCAGCCTGCGCGCGACGGGGTCGGCGCCGTAGTCGTGTTGCGCATGCAGCTCCGCGGCCAGCGCGCCCGCCGCGTGGGCCGCGTCCTGGCGCGCACGCGCCGCGGCCAGTTCGCCCGCGGTCAGGGCCGGCAGGCGCAGCCAGGCCAGCACGCCCAGGCCGAGGACCAGGCAGGCGACCAGGGCTTCGGCCAGGGTGCTTCCACGCTGCGAGGAGCAAGGGGCGGCGGCGGGATGGGCCGTGGCGGCTTGGGCAGGGCGGGGCATCGGAATGCGCGGACTCGGCGGCGGGGGGCCGATTGTGCCCGCGCGAAGCTTCCATGGGGCGCAAGGCCCCACGCCCGGGGCGGGGATGCCGGCCCGGCCGCCGCCGCGGCGGGCCGGACGCGGTGACTCAGTCCTCGAACACCACGGCGCGCGCGGTGAGCACCAGCACCGGCCCCAGGATCAGACCGACCATGCCGAACATCGCCAGCCCCCCGAAAATCGCCAGCAGCACCAGCAGGAAGGGCGCATGCCCCGCGGCGCCGATCAGCTTGGGCTTGACCACCACGTCGCCGGACAACATGATGACGTGCCCGATGGCCAGCACGGCCAGGCCGGGCAGCAGGTGGCCCTGCGCGGCCAGCAGCGCGGCTGCCGATACCAGGGCCACCCCGGTGCCGCCCGGGATCACCGACAGCATGCCCACGGCGATGCTCCAGGCGTACCAGCGCGGCATGCCCGCCAGCGCGAACATGGGTAGGCTGAGCAGGGTGTCCCAGACGGCCAGGCCCAGCATGCCCACGATGGTGGCCTGGGTGGCCAGCAGCCCATGGTGCTCGACCCTCTCGGCCAGCGGCACCGAGACCACGCGCAGCAGGCTGCTGCGCAGGCCGTGGGCCACGTGCTCGCGTTTCCACAGCACCGCCCAGAGGATGGCCAGGCTCAGCAGGGCATGCATCAGCAGCCCCAGCACATGTTCGCGTTTCCACAGCACGGCCCACAGGATGGCCAGGCTGAGCAGCGCGTGCATCAGCAGCGCCAGCACGTGTTCGCCGACCAGGCGCAGTTCGGTGGCGTGGCGCTGCAGCAGCAGCGCGGGCTGGTTGGCGCTGAGCCAGGCGCGCAGAGCGTCCTGGTGGGCGGCGGCCAGCGGCCCCACCCAGGGGGCACTCATGGCGGCGCGGGTGAGCGCGTCCACGTCCAGCCGGGTCTGCGCCAGGCGGGGCAGCGCCGGCGCCAGCAGCGCGGCCATGGCTGCCAGCGGAAGCGCCGCCAACAGGGTCCAGCCCAGCGTGACCAGGGTGGCGGCCAGCCAGGCCGGCATGCGCCGCTCCAGGCGCAGCTGAAAGGGCAGGCTGGCGGCGGCCAGCGCCAGCGCCGCCACGATGGGCACCGCGAAGGGCACGAAGGGCAGCAGCCCCAGGCCGGCGAGCACGGCGAGAAACCAGGGGTCGAGGCGGCGGTTCAAGGTTGGTGGCGTGCAGGAAGGGCGCGGCCGTGGCGGACGCGCCGGACATGGTAGGACAGCCCGGGCTTCGGGAAAGCCCGAGTGCCTTCCGGGGCTGCTTGTAGCAAATCGTAAGCGACGGGTCAGGTAACGTGCGGACACTTTGGTCATGGTTAGTTACAAACGAGGAGACCCACGATGATCGACCCCCAGGTGCTCAAGATCCAGAGCCATCCCGGCTACCGCGAATTGCGCAGGCGACGCAACTCGCTGGGAATCACCCTGACCTTGCTGATGCTGTTGGTGTACTACGGCTACATCGCGCTGATCGCCTTCGACAAGGCCCTGCTGAGCCGACCGATCGGTGCCGGCGTGACCACCCTGGGCGTGCCCCTGGGCATGGCCGTGATCGTGTTCACCATCGTCATAACCGCGGTCTACGTGCGTCGCGCCAACCGCGAGTTCGACGCCCTCAACGAAGCCATTCTCAAGGACGTGTCCAAGTGAACAAGCTCCTGCAAGCCTCGATGCTCCCGGCCCTGCTGCTGACCGGCGGCGCCGCCCGGGCCGCGGGCCCCGCGCTTGGCGAGACCACCCGCCAGGGCACCAACTTCACGGCGATCATCCTGTTCGCGGTGTTCGTGGCCGCCTCGCTGTGGATCACCAAGTGGGCCGCGTCGCGCACCCGTTCGGCAGCCGACTTCTACACCGCCGGGGCCGGGATCACGGGTTTCCAGAACGGCCTGGCGATCGCCGGGGACTACATGTCCGCGGCCTCCTTTCTGGGCATTTCCGCCGCGGTCATGACCAGCGGCTACGACGGCCTGATCTACTCCATCGGATTCCTGGTGGGCTGGCCGATCATCACCTTTCTCATGGCCGAGCGCCTGCGCAACCTGGGGCGCTTCACCTTCGCCGACGTGGCCGGCTACCGTTTCCGCCAGGGTCCCATCCGTGCCTTCGCGGCCTCGGGCACGCT
>DAIDHU010000440.1 GCA_027451915.1 Thiomonas sp.
GGTCGAGGCCATCGTGGTCAACGCCTCGGGCTGCGGGGTGATGGTCAAGGACTACGGTCGCGAGCTGGCTGGCGATCCGGCCTATGCCGAGAAGGCCCGGCGCATCGCCGAGCTGGCGCGCGACCCGATCGAATACCTGGCCGACCAGGGCGAGGCCCTGGCGCAGCGCCTGCGCTCGCGCCCGGCCGAGCGCCTGGCCTGGCATCCGCCGTGCACCCTGCAACATGGGCAGGCCCTGGGGGGGCGGGTGGAGGCCCTGATGCGCGAACTGGGCTTCGAACTTTCCGTTCCCGAGAACAGTCACCTGTGCTGTGGCTCGGCCGGGACCTACTCGCTGCTGCAGCCGCAGTTGTCCCATGCCTTGCGCGACAAGCTCGCGCAACCGCGCCCGGCGGGCGCGTGGCCCGCGCGCGAGCATGCGCGCAAGGTGCTCATGCCCGCCGGTTGCGTGCAGCCGGCGATGGCCCCCAACATCGACGCGGCCACGGCGCGGGTGCTCGACGCCGTGGGCGTGCAGGCGCTGCGCGCGCAGGGTGGTGGCTGCTGCGGCGCGATACGCCAGCACAACGGAGATCATGGCGGTGCGCTGGACGACATGCGGCGCAATGTCGACGCCTGGTGGCCGCTGGTGGCTGAGGGCCGGGTCGAGGCCATCGTGGTCAACGCCTCCGGCTGCGGGGTGATGGTCAAGGACTACGGCCACGAGCTTGCGCAGGATCCGGCCTATGCCGACAAGGCCCGGCGCATCGCGCAACTGGCGCGCGATCCGGTGGAATTCCTCGCCGGCGAGGCCGCCGCGCTGGCTCGCCGCCTGGGGCAGCGCGAAGCGGCCCGCCTGGCCTGGCATCCCCCGTGCACGCTGCAACATGGGCAGGCGCTGGGGGGGCGGGTCGAGGCCTTGATGCGCGAGCTGGGATTCGAACTCGCCGTTCCCGAGAACAGCCATCTGTGCTGCGGCTCGGCGGGTACCTACTCGCTGCTGCAGCCGCAGTTGTCCCATGCCTTGCGCGACAACAAGTTGCGCAGCCTGTCGCAGCTGCGGCCCGAGCGGGTGCTGTCGGCCAATATCGGCTGCATCCAGCAACTGCAATCGGGAAGCGAGGTTCCGGTGCAGCACTGGCTGGAATTCCTGGACGACATGGTGCGACCGTCCTGAGCCTGTAGCCGGCACTTCGCGACACCTCGCATTTCGTTGATCTGTGGCCCCGGGAGAGTTATGCTCGCGGCTGCGTGCCGCCGGGGCCGGCTGTGCATGGCAACCAAGCCCGTGTTCACGGGTTTTGTCGTATTTGCGGCCCCTTCGGCATCGCGAGTGCGCCCGCGGAGCACGGGCGCAATCCGATTCGCACACTTGAGGGCAAACCCGCCGAAAGGCGGGGACGCAAAGCTTCCGGCCTACAGCGCAAGGCGCCAGGGCAGCGGGGTTGCCGGCAGGTGCGGCCCGGCGGGACAGCCCGCCGGCGCACCGACCGTCAGGCGGCGGCCCTCAGGCATCGACAGGAGGCGATGTGGGGGGGGCGCAAGCGAGGACGCGGGCCAGGATGGCTGTCGCGTCGAAGGAGTTCTGGCCGTACGCGGCCTGCCTGCTGCTGGGGCTGGGCGTGGCCTGGCTCGCCGCCGCCCAGCCGGCATTGCGCGCGGCGGCCCTGCTGGCCGTGCCCTTGAGCGTGCTGGCCCTGTGGCTCAGCCTGCGCTACCGGCAGGTGCACGACCCGGTCACCGGACTGCTCAACCGCCACGAATTCGAACAACGCGTGGCTCGTTGTCTGCGCCTCGCGCCGCAGCTCGGCCCCTCGGCCCGCGATGCGCTGCTGTTCCTCGATCTGGATCAATTCCTCGTGGTCAACCAAGGCTGCGGACATGCCGCCGGCGATGCCCTGCTGCGACAGGTCGCGGGCGCGCTCCAGGGCCCCTTGCGCGGCCGCGATGTGGTGTCTCGCCTGGGAGGCGATGAATTCGGCGTGCTGCTGTGCGGTTGCGGCGCGGAGGATGCCGTGCGCATCGCCGAAATGCTGCGCCAGGCCCTGGGGGAACTGCGTTTCGACCATGGAGGCCGCAGCTTTCCGGTCTCCGCGAGCATCGGCGTGGCCGAGCTCGACGGATCCTGGCGCGAAGCCTCGGGCGTGCTCAGCGCGGCCGAGGAAGCCTGCAGCCTGGCCAAGGAGCATGGCCGCAACCGCGTGCACCTGCATCGCCCAGGTGACGCCGAGCTGGCGCGGCGCGAGGGCATGCTGCACTGGGTGGCGCGTATCCAGGAGGCGCTGGACCACGATCGCTTGCGCCTGTACGCGCAGGTGATCGCGCCGGCCGTGCCGCAGCCCGATGCGCCCCGCCATGTGGAGCTGCTGCTGCGCATGCTCGACGGCGAGGGCGAACCGATTTCCCCGATGGCCTTCCTGCCGGCGGCTGAACGCTTCAGCATGAGCACCGCGATCGACCGCTGGGTGGTGGGCCGGTCCTTCGAGCGGCTGGGCGCGAGCGGCGGCGCCGGGCCGGCCCTGTGCGCCATCAACCTGTCGGCTGCCAGCCTGAGCGACGAACGCTTCCTGCGGTTCGTGCTCGAGCAGTGCGAGCGCCACGGCGTCGAGCCCTCGCGCGTGTGTTTCGAGATCACGGAGACCGCGGTGATCCCGCATTTCCAGAAGGCCCTGCGTTTCATCGAGGGCCTGCGCGCGCTGGGATTCCGGTTCGCGCTGGACGATTTCGGCACCGGAATGTCCTCTTTTGCCTATCTGAAGCAGTTGCCGGTGGATTTCCTCAAAATCGACGGCTCCTTCGTGAAGGACATGCTGCACGACCCCGTCGATCGCGCGATGGTCGAGGCCATCCACCATGTCGGGCATGTGATGGGGATCCGCACGGTGGCCGAGTTCGTCGAGCACGAGGCCACGCGGCGGTGCCTGCAGGAGATCGGGGTGGACTTCGTGCAGGGCTACGGGATCGGCAGACCCGCTCCGTTCCTTTGAGCCTGCTAGTGTCCCGTCCGCGAGGCATCGAGCGCGCGGATCACTTCCGGCGTGATGTCGATGCGCGGATTCACGTAGACCGCGCCCTGGAACACGATCTCGCAGCCCCTTTCGCGTGCCACGCGATCGACCACGGCATTGGCCTCGTCCAGGATGCGGCTGACGTCGGCGTTGCGTTGCGCATTCAGGTCCTCGGCGAAGGCCTGCTGCTCGTCGCGGAACTGGCGGCACAGTTCGGCGAGTTGCTGCTGCGCGGCCAGGCGCTGCTCATCGTTCAGGGTCGAGGTCCCGTCGCTCAGTTGCGCGCGCAGCGCGTCGACGCGGTGGCTGAGCTGGGCCAGCTTGCGCCGGCGCGGCTCGAAGTCCTGTTCCAGCTTTTTCGACGCCGCCTTGGCCAGGGCCGAGTCGCGCAGGATGCGCGCGGTGTCCACGAAGGCCACGCGCAGCCGGGCACGCGCCGGCACCGAAGCCCTCGCCGACGGCGCGCCCCTGGCCGCCACGGCGCGCAGGGGATCCGGCGCCGCGGCCCGCGTCATGCAGGGCACGAGGGCCAGCGCCAGCGCCAGGCCCAGGACCTGGGGTGTTCGGCGCGGGATCGATTCCGCGATCATGTTCGGGGCCACCTCGGAGCTTTCAATGCGTCTGCGAAGCGCCGCTCGCCGGATGCATGCGAAGCAGCAACTGCGCGCGCAGTTCGCGCAGCCGGGCCTTGATCTCGCGCTCGTTCGCGGGGCCCACGCGCATGAGCACCTTCTGCCCGGCCGTGGCCGACTCCAGCGTGGGGTCGGCGTACTGGTACAGCACATGGGGTTGCACGAGCAGGATGCGCCCCTGCGGCTCCGGCGCGGCCAGCAGGTTGTCGATCACCTGCAACAGCCGGTCGTTGAACTGCCCCTTCGGATAGCCCAGTTCGCGCCAGGCCTGCTGGAACAGGGGGTAAAAACGCAGGTACACGGCCACCAGGCGCGCAGGATCCACCGCGCGCACCATGGCCATGTAGGGGTCATAGCGCCGGAAGTTGGCCGGGTCCAGGCTGAGGGTCGAGGCGTCATGACGCACCAGCAGTTGCCCGGGGGCCGCACGCAGGGGCCAGGCGCGCACGGGGGCCTGGGCACGGCCCAGGTTGTCGATGGTGGCCACGATGTGCAGGATCAGGTGGTCGGGAACCCACCACTGCGCAAAGGCCTTGCGCCCCACCAGCGAGCCCACCGCGTGCCCGAAGGCCTGGTCGCTGGCGTGCAGGGAGGGCAGGGGCGCCGAGGCCGCCGGCAACCGCAGCACCTGCGGGGCCGCCTGGGAGGCGGGCGCCGAGGCGATGCTCGCGCTGACCTTCGGCGTGGCGGGGAGCGTCGGCGCCGAAGCCGCGACCGGCGCGGATTCATGCAGCACGTAGCCGATCATGCGCTGCACGCTTTCCCAATGCAGCAGCGCCAGCACGATGCCCGCCATGAGGATGATCAACGCGCCGATTTCCACCCCGTCCAGTCGCTTCATCGCAAGCCCTCCCGCAGCTCCCATGATCGCAGATTCGCCGAGGTCCCGGCACGACTGCCGGAGCGCTCAGGAGTGCGCGGCCCGTTGCCCGCCGGTGCCGAAGTAGTTCTTCTCGGCCAGGGCCTCGTACAGCGGAGGGGTGAACAGGTTGGAGATCCTGGAGGCCATCAGCGCCACCGCCATCATGGGAATGACCATGCCCGTCCCATTGGTCATTTCCATGACGATCACGAAGGAGGTCAGCGGCGACTGGGTGACCGCGGCCAGGTAGCCGGTCATGCACAGCGCGATCAGCGCCGGAAGCGTGGCCCAGCCGAACAGCAGGTGCACCCATTGGGCCAGGCCGGCGCCGATGGCCAGCGAGGGCGAGAACAGGCCCCCCGGCATGCCGCTCATGTAGCTGATGACCATGGCCATCCACTTGGTCAGCGCGTAAAAGGGGCCCACCGATTGCTGGCCCTCGAGGAGGTGGCGCGCCTGGTCGTAGCCGCTGCCCCAGGTCTGGCCGTGGGTGAGCACCCCCAGCGCGGCCACGCTCAGTCCGATCACCAGCGCATAGACCACCGGCTTGTGCGCGCGCAACTCGCGCAGCGGCGCGGGCATCCACACCTCCCAGCGCAGCAGGGCCAGGTTGAAGGCCGCGCCCACCAGGCCGCACAGCAGCGCGGCGACGATCACCGGCAGGATGAAGGCGGCGTGGAAATTGTTGGGTACGTTGATCTGGCCGAAGTACAGGTAGTTGCCCGCCAGCGCCAGCGAAGTCAGGCCGGAGAACACCACCGCGGTGATCATCACCCCGTTGGTGCGGCTCTCGAAATCCCGCGCGAGCTCCTCGATGGCGAAGATCACCCCGGCCAGCGGGGTGTTGAAGGCCCCGGAAAGCCCGGCCGCGGCGCCCGCCAGCAGCAGCGCGCGCTCCAGGCGCTTTCCCTGGTGGGGATAGAAGCGCCGGGTTTCCGCCATGATGGCCGCGCCCAGGTGCACCGTCGGGCCCTCGCGGCCGATGGTCAGACCGCCCAGAAAGCCGATCAGGGACACGAACAGCTTGCCCACGATCACGCGCAGGCCGAACAGCCGACGCATGATCGTGTCGTCGGGCGGCGCATGCAGCGCCGCGATGACCTGGGGAATGCCGCTGCCTTCGCTGCCCGAGAACCATTTGCGCGTGAGGTACACCGCCAGCATGGTCATCGCCGGGGTGATCAGGAAGGCCAGCCAGCTGCGCCCGTCGATCCAGTGCAGGAACAACTCGTAGGCGTCCTCGCTCCAGCGCGCGTACAGCACCGCCACGAGGCCGACCAGCAGGGCGCCGCCCCAGGGCACGCCGTACTGCAGGAACAGGCGCCGGCCCCGACTGCGCCCGATGCGCACCATGGTTTGCAGTGGGGGGCGCGGGCGAGGCGGGCCCTGGATCGGGCCGGAGCTTGCGGCTTCGGGCGAGGGGGTGGAGTCGGACATCTCAGGGCGATGGTAATACCCGGCCGTCCCGGGCTGGGCGGCGGTCGATCCCGAGCCGGGGCGCCCCGGCTCCGATCAGGATGACGGAACTTCGGCGCGGTCGGGCGGGGCCTGCACGAACCAGGCCACCGCCAGCCATACCAGGCACAGTGCGGCGCAGGCCAGGAACACGGCCTCGTAGGACCACAACCTGGCCAGCGCGCCGCCGATCCCGCCGCCTGCCGCCAGGCCCAGCGACTGCGCGGTGTTGTACACGCCCATCGCGAGGCCCTTGCGCGAGGCCGGCGCGATGCGCGAGACCAGCGAGGGCAGCAGGGCCTCCATCAGGTTGAACCCGACGAAAAACACGAACAGCTCGGCGATCAGCGGGACCTCGCTGCGGTAGCCCACCGACAGCGCCAGCATGCTCAGGCCCATCAAGGCCACGCCGCCGCGCAGCATGGCGCGCATGTGGCCGCGGCTCTCGGCCAGGATGATTCCCGGAACCGCCAGCACGAAGGATCCCATGGTCACCGGCAGGTACACCATCCAGTGATGGCGCAGCGGGATGCCCGCGTGCTGCACCAGGGCGATGGGCACGACCACGAAAATCGCCACCTGGGTGAAGTTCACCACGAAGATGCTGAAATGCAGGCGCAGCAGGGCTGGGGTCAGCACCGATTCATGCGAAGCGCCCGCGCCCAGTTCCTCCGCGCGGCCGCTCATGGGCACGTCGGGGACCACCCACTTGATCACCGCGATGGCCGCCAGGGCCAGGATGCCGGTGAGGGCGAACATGCCCGGCACGCCGATCAGGTGGTACAGAACCGGCCCCGCGATCAGCGAGATGATGAAGCTCAAGCCGATGGTCATGCCCACCATCGCCATGGCCTTGGTGCGGTTGTGGTCCCGTGTGGAGTCGGCGATCATCGCCGAGATCGCGGCCGAGATCGCACCGGCGCCCTGGATGGCACGGCCCACGATGATGCCGTCGATGCTGTGCGCGACCCCCGCCACGAAGGAGCCGACGGCGAAGATCAACAGGCCCAGCATCATCACCGGCTTGCGCCCGAAACGGTCGCTGGCCATGCCGAAGGGAATTTGAAGGATCGCCTGCGCCAGGCCGTAGACCCCGCCCAGCGCGAGGCCGACCAGGAAACGGTTGTCGCCCCCGGGCAGGCCGTGCGCGTAGATCGCGAACACCGGCATGATCAGGAACAGCCCGAGCATGCGCAGGCCGTAGATGGACGCCAGGGTCATGCTGGAACGACGTTCCTGCGCGCTCATCGCGGCGCGCTTGCGCGGCGCCGGGGAGGTGGTGGTTGTCGTGCTGGACATGGTCGGGTCTGGAAGGAACGGCCGGCCCCGCGCCCCGGATGGGCGCGAGCCGATGCACGTCGGGGACACCGCAAACTCTCGATTGTGCCCCGCAAGATGCGTTACCTGCTGCAAGCATTCGCTGCAACAGGCTGCAGGGCATCGGCTTGCGAGAGGGGCGACCGTGCGCCGCGCGAGCATACCCGCGGGCCGCGCCCAGAAGCTCTCACACTCAATGATAGCGGGACGGGACCCCAGGCGCGAGCGGGCGCTTGAGCAACTCCAGGAATCGGCGATGCCTGGGCGCCCCATGCGCGAAGTGACGATAGACCGCGCGCTTGGCCGCATCCGTGAGCAGCGACCAGGCGATGGAGTAGGCCCAGATCAGCCCGATGTCCGCCCAGCCGATGGGCGCGACCAGCCCCAGGCCCCAGGCGCACAGCAGCGTGGCGGCGAGCTTGGTGAGCAGCGCCGACCAGACCATGACGGGAGCCGGATAGGGGCGGCGCCAGTAGGCCCCGCGCGAGCGGGAGACGAACAGCGTGAGGTGGCCGGCGACGGCCATCTTGAGAAAGATGTAGGTCTGCACCTGCGCGATGGGCAGGCGCAGCCAGTCCAGCGCCAGGTACAGCATCAGGAAGCTGCCGGCGGTTCCCGTGAGCCCCATGACCGTGGAGACGGTGAGCACGCGCCGCATGTCCCAGCGCACGGGAGCCGGGTCCACGGCGGTGCGGTCGTAGGCGATGGTCATGATCGGCAGGTCGTTCAAGAAGGCCAGCAGGATGATCATCACCGCGGTGATCGGGTAGAAGCCGTAGGCCAGCATCGCCAGCACGACGAACAGCATGATGCGGATGGTCTCGGTGATCCGGTACACGGCGTAGCTGTTCATGCGCTCGAAAATGCGCCTCGCCTCCTCGACCGCCTTGACGATGGTGGACAGGCCCGGGGCGGTCAGGATCAGCGCCGCGGCCGCGCGCGCGGCGTCGGTGGCTCCCGATACGGCGATGCCGACATCGGCCTGCTTGAGCGCCGGGGCGTCGTTGACCCCATCCCCGGTCATCGCCACGCGATGTCCCGCATCCTGCAGGGCCTTGACGATGCCGTACTTGTGCTCCGGGTACAACTGCGCGAAGCCATCGGCGTCGACCACCCGTCGCACCAGCGCGTCGGCCTGCGCGGCCGCGCCGCCGAACACCGCGTCGGCCGGCACGATGTCAGGCCCGATGCCCAGCTGCACGCTGATCTCGCGGGCGATGGCCAGGTTGTCGCCGGTCACCATCTTGACCGTCAGGCCGAGCGCGCGGGCGTCGGCGATGGTGCGGGCCGAATCCTCGCGGGGCGGATCGAACAGCGACAACATGCCGTCGAGGCGCCAGGCCTGCTGGCCGCGCCGGCTGGCCACGCCCAGGGTGCGCATGCCACGCGCGGCCTGGGCGTCGATCCAGCCCTGCGCGCGTGCGCGGCCGCCGGCGTCGGCCGCGCACAGGTCCAGCATCACCTGGGGGGCGCCCTTGCTGAAACTCCAGGTCTCGCCCTGCGTGTCCTCCCATGCACCCTCGCTGCGCTTGCCGACCGGATCGAAGGGCAGGTAATGCCGCGGAGTCCAGCCCGCGGGAAGTTCGGGCAGCGCGGCGTGGATCGCCTCGTCGATGGCGTCCCCGTCGCCGGCCCGGCTGGCCAGCGCGGCGTGCAGGTTCAGGCTCTGGGCGTCGGTGGCCGCCAGCAGCAGCGGCTCGCCCAGGCTCAGTCGGTTGCGGGTCAGCGTGCCCGTCTTGTCGGAGCACAACACGTCGACCGCGGCCATCTCCTCGATGGACTCCAGGCGCGAGACAATGGCCTTGTCCTTCGACAGTGCCAGCTCTCCCAGCTCCATGGTCACCGACAACACCGCGGGCATGGCCACGGGAATCGAGGCCACGGTGAGAATCAGCGCGAACTGCAGCAGTTCGATCCAGGGCAGCCCGCGCTGCAGCTCGACCAGCACGAGCAGGACGACCAGGCCCAGGCTGAGGTAGATCAGGTAATCCCCGATGGCCAGCACGGCCTTCTGGAAATGCGACACGGCCCCGGCCCTGGCGACCAGCGCGGCCGTGCGTCCGAGGTAGCTGGCGGCCCCCGTGGCATGGACCACGCCGACCATCTCGCCCTGCCGGGCGATGGAGCCCGAGTACACCAGCTCGCCGGCGCGGCGCTCCACCGGCAGGGATTCACCCGTCAGCGCGGATTGGTCGACGCTGAGAAAGTCTCCGTCGATCAGCTTGAGGTCGGCGGGCACGATGTCGCCCAGGCGCACCCGCACGAGGTCGCCGGGCACGAGTTGCGCCGGGTCGAGCTCGCTCCAGGAGCCGTCGCGCAGCGCGCGACAGCGCAGCGCCAGCTGCCGGTTCAGAGCATCCAGGGCATTCGAGGCCTTGGTTTCCTGCCAGAAGCCGACGCCGGCGTTGAACACCAGCAGGGCGAGGATGATGCCGAAGTCGGGCCAGTGCCGCACCAGGGCCGACAGGATCGCGGCGGCCTCGATCATCCACGGGATCGGCCCCCAGAAGTAGCGCAGCAGCCGGGCCAGCGCGCTGACGTGGGGCCGTGGCAGCGCATTGGGGCCGAAGCGGCCCAGGCGCAGGCGCGCTTCGCTGCTGGACAGGCCGTCGCGCGTGGCCTGCAGGCGCGACAGGGTCTGCTCGATGGTTTCGCGCGCGGGGTCGACCTCGCCCGCCGTCTGGGCGGACGAGGGCAGGGCAGGGGCTGGGTGCATGGCGGCGGGTGGGCAAACGCGGCGCTGCGGGCCTTCGGGGCCTCAGGTACGCGGAGCGCCCTCCGGTTGCACGGGACCCAGAGCGGCCACCAGCATGTCCACGAAGGCGCGGGTGCGCGCGGGCATGGGGCTGCGCCCGGGAAACACGGCCCAGGCGGTGTGCAGCGGCAGGCTCCAGGAGGGGAGCACGCGGCGCAACTGGCCCCGCTGCACGCTGGCCAGCGCGAAGGGATCGGGCAGCGCCGCGATGCCGCTGCCGGCGCGGGCCAGGCGCAGCAGGAGTTCGGGGGAGTTGGCGCTGGCGCGCCCCGGGGGCGGGCCCTGCCAGATGCGGCCTTCCTGTTGCAGCAGCCACGGCACGCCCGTGCCTTGCCGGCTCAGCAGATGCACGGCGACATGGCCGGCCAGTTCGTCCGGATGGCGGGGTTCGCCGTGTTCGGCCAGGTAGTCCGGCGAGGCATACAGGCCGTTGGAAAAGCGCGCCAGCGCTCGCGCGGCGAGGTAGGCGTCGTCGGGCAGTTCGCCCATGCGCACCGCCAGGTCGAAGCCCTCGCCCAGCAGGTCCACGCGCCGCGGCGACAAATCCAGCTCCAGGCTCAGGCGCGGATGCAGCGCGACAAAGGCCGCCAGGTTGTCGGCCAGCAGCAGGTTGGCGAAGTCCGCCGGCATCGACACGCGCAGCCGGCCGGAGGGTTCGGCCCGGCGCTGCTCGCCCAGCGCCGCCACGGCCTCGACCTCCGCGGCCACGATGCGCGCATGTTCGAGCAGCAGATGGCCGAACTCGGTCAGGGTCTGGCGCCGGGTGGTGCGCAACAGCAGACGCTCGCCGAGCCGGCGCTCCAGCCCGCTCAGGCGCCGCGATACCGTGGACTTCGGCCAGCCCATGCGCTCGGCGGCGCGGCTGAGGCTGCCCAGTTCGGCAACCCGCGCGAACAGCAGCAGGTCGTTGGGCTCGACGCTGGAGAGAGCGGGAGATTGTTCCATGTATGGATGAGTATTGTCCATATTCTGGTCTTATCAATCAACCATGCAACGTCTAGAGTTCGTTGGGTGGGGCGCGGCAGTTCGCCGCGGAGCCCCGAAGCCCGAAATGGAGTCGGCATGAATATCCTGCAGATCAACGCCAGCGCCCGGCGCGAAGGCGCCAATTCCACCCGTATCGCCGACATGGTCGTGCAGCGCCTGCTGCAGCGCGACCCCCAGGCGCGCCTGAGCCTGCGCGACCTGGCGGCCACCCCCCATCCCATGCTGGACGAGGCCGCGCTGGGCGCGCTGTTCACGCCCGCCGAGCAGCGCAGTGCCGAGCAGGCCGCCCGCGTGGCGCTGGACGATGCGCTGATCCGCGAGGTGCAGGCCCACGATGTGCTCGTGATCGGCGTGCCCATGTACAACTTCGGCGTACCCTCGCAGTTGAAAAACTGGATCGACGCCATCGCGCGCGCCGGAGTCACGTTCCGTTACACGCAAAGCGGCCCGCAGGGGCTGCTCACCGGCAAGACCGTGTACCTGGCGCTGGCGCGCGGTGGACGCTATCGCGACACCGCGGCCGACGCCCAGGTGCCGTACCTGAGGACCGTGCTGGGATTCCTGGGCATGACCGACCTGCGCCTGATTTACGCCGAAGGCTTCGCGATGGGCCCGGAGGCCGCCGCGCAAGCCCTCGCGCAGGCGCAGGCCGACCTGGAAGCCGTGCTGTCCTGAACAACCCAGCCGCATCGAAGCCGCCGGCGCCGCGGGCGCCGGCAAGCACCGGAGTACCACACCATGCAAACCGCCACCCAGCCACCCCTTGCCGAGCACAGTGCCACGTCGCCGGTGCGCCATGCGCGCACGGTGGAGCGCCTGGTGCGCGGCCAGCCCACCTCGGACGGCGCCGGCGTGCGCCTGACCCGGGTGCTCACGCAGGACCTGCAGCGCCGGCTCGATCCCTTCCTGATGCTCGACGCTTTCGGCAGCGACAACCCCGACGACTACATCGCCGGCTTTCCCGACCATCCGCACCGGGGCTTCGAGACCATCACCTACATGATCGCCGGGCGCATGCTGCACCGCGACAGCGCGGGGCATGAAGGCCTGCTGCAAAACGGCGGCATGCAGTGGATGACCGCCGGACGCGGGGTGGTGCATTCGGAGATTCCCCAGCAGGAAAGCGGGGTCATGGAGGGTTTCCAGCTGTGGCTGAACCTGCCCGCCGCCGACAAGCTGCGCCAGCCCTGGTACCGCGACGTGCAGGCGCAGGACATTCCCCGCCTGCGCACCGCGCAGGGCGTGGACGTGGCCGTGCTGGCCGGACGCAGCGCCGGCGTGGACGGCGCGGTCCAGCGCGAGGCCACCCAGCCGCTGTACCTCGACCTGTACCTGCCCGCGGGCAGCCGCTTCGAGCAGGCGCTGGACGCGGGCCACAACGCCTTCGTCTACGTCTACCGCGGCGAGCTGGCCATCGCCGGGCAGGCCGTGCCGGCGCAGCGCATGGCCATCCTGGCCAACGACTCGAGCTCCGACGGAGTCGTGCTGGAAGCCTCGGCGGACGCGCGCGCCCTGCTCGTGGCCGGGCGCCCGCTGCGCGAGCCCATCGTGCAGTACGGACCTTTCGTGATGAACACGCAGCAGGAAATCTTCGAGGCGGTGCGGGACTTCCGCGAAGGCCGCATCGGCGGCTACGCCTGAGGCGAGGGTCCAGCCGCCGGGCCGGATCGCAGGTCCGGATCCGGCGCGCCGTCGCGGCGCACAGGGTCTACATTGGGGGCATGGAACTC